>CADBMY010000232.1 GCA_902795905.1 uncultured Erysipelotrichaceae bacterium | reverse complement strand
ATACCCTTGATATACGCTTTAATATCGATGAACTCATCCGGCTGATGCGCACCGCCGTGTCCTTCCGGCAGATAATCGGGCTTTTCTCCCCAGTTCTCACGCAGATGGCAGCCTGTCGCAAACGCATTCTTCATCTGCCCTGCATATGTACCGCCCTTGCCGATACGGATCTCAGCAGTATTTCCGGTCTCATCTTCGTAGACTTTCTTGATCGTCTGGATCACCGGTCCGTTGACGTCGAGATGAGCACCGTATGTCTTTTCCTCTACGGTCACATCAAACTTCCATTTCGCAGCCTGTTCTCTGATATTCGCTTCCAGTCTGTCACCGTTATCTGTTACACAGTAGCGGCAGTCATTGAGCAGGGAGATATAGCCGTTGTTGAAGCGCAGTACTGTGCCGGAGGAAACTGTCTGTCCGGAGATCTCATCCTGGTTGTCAATACCGAGGAAGGTGCCGAGATAGTCCTGGTTGACATTATCAATAAATGTCAGGATCTCTCTGTCATCCGGTTTGATGCCTTCAAGCTTCAGCAGTTCGGAAGTCAGGACCTTGATCGCATTAATACCTCTTTCAGGACCTGCCGCATGTGTTGTCACACCAAAGCCGGTGATCTCAATGCCCTTTTCTGTCTCCTTGACCTCAAATGTCTCAGGCAGAGCCTTGTAGTCGATCTTGGTGTTCCCGGCGAGTACGACCGTTGCCTTGTTGGGAACGATATTGAAGGCACTTCCGGCATAGGCATCCACAAAGTCTGCAGACAGCGCATTCTGTGATTTCAGCACATAGCGAAGTCTGCCGAATTCACCTGCCGAACCCGGGAAACCTGCATCCGGAACAAACGTGAATGCCGGTACTTCGTAATGTGCGGAATAGTACTGCACATCCTTCATACCTGTCTCTTCGTTGGTTCCAAGCAGTACTTCAATATTATTTCTGAGCGGTACATTCAGCTCTCTGAAAGCCTTCTGGATATACAGACCCGCGATCGCACCGGACTTGTCATCTCCGGTACCTCTGCCGAACAGATATCCGTCCTTGATCAGCGGTTCATAGGGCTGTGTTACCGTCCAGTCATCACCTGCCGGCACAACATCCAGATGCGCAAGAATACCGATATTCTTCTCTTTCTTCAGATCATACTTGATACTGCCGACATAGTATTCATAGTTGTGGGTGCTGAAGCCTTCCTCTTCACCTTTCTTTAACATCGCATCCAGTACATTCCTGCAGCTCTGACCGAAAGGCTTGATCTCAGCATTATTATCCGTAACACTTTCAATACGGCAGATCGCAATCAGATCATTGATGATATCTTCCTGATGATCATCAATATACTGACATAAACTCTTTACTAATTCTTCATTCATTATGCTCACTCTTTCCAAGGCATTCCTCATGCCCACATTACAGTTATTATACCATTGCATATACAAAAACGGATATACCTACAGGTACATCCGTCCGATAACATTCTCCCACGGCTGGAAAGATAAACGCAGATGCGGATTCTCATCAGCTGCCCTGCCGAGTACCATCAGGATCCTGAACGCGTATTCATGATCACAGATGTCGCCTACCGCCTCCGGTGTAAAAATCAGCTCGGTATCCTCCTCCACTTCACTCAGGGAATCCGCCAGCGCGTCCAGGTTCCTGCCGTAGTAATCCGGGAATTCAAACAGTTCGTTCAGATATTCATGCGCACTGTGTCTGTCATGCAGACGTTTCGCTTCGATCAGTATCTTTCTCATTGGCTCTCATCTCCGTACAGCAGTTCGAATGATTCGTAATGATCATCGGAATAATAGATCAGACCGTCATTGGAGAAGACGATGCGCTTGGATCCGCGCGACTTCTTCTTCAGGGTTCCGATATCACACTCGTAGTATATCCGTCCCTTCTTCGCCGGCAGAAGTTTCTCGTTGTTTCCGAAGACATCACCGCCGATGCATTTCCCGGGGATTGTCCGGTTCAGAGCACCACTGCTCCAGCCTTTCTTTCGGGCTTCCTTCTTGGTCATGAAATTATCGGGAAGTCTGCCGTAGGTATGAATGAACAGGGCTACCTCTTCCTTGGAATCATATGTACTGTGCTCATCAAGACTGACGGTCTCCGCGGTCGGCTCCGGTGTCGGCTCGGCTGTGGCTGACGGTGTCGGTGCAGCGGTGGCTGTCGGCGTCGGCACAGCTGTCGGCTCGGTTGTGACAGCCGGAGTATTGGCGGGTGCCGGTTCCGGCGGGTCATGCCGTGGAAACAGCACCAGTGCTGCCAGAGCTGCCAGGACAAGCAGGAACGGCAGGAATAGTTTTCTGTACTTTTTCATCATTTTATTCAGGTAATATTACATGACGCTGTATCGGCAGGTATTCGTCCAGTGCCCAACGCAGAGCTTCATCCCAGAACTCCCAGGAATGGCCTTCATCATCAATGAAGTATCTGTAGAGATCGACACCCATGACTTCAAGTTCATCGATCACCGGTGTATAGGACGGGAACCCGCGGTCGCCGCTGCCTGTCGCAAAGATCAGATGCGGTATCTGTTTCCTGGCACGCAGATCTCTTTCCGCGAGATCAAACACCGGGAAGCGCAGATCACTGCTTTCACCGTGATCTACACCGGCCGCACTCATGACAAGACCTGCCGCATATGCTTCGGGATGTTCAAGACATGCCCGCAGGGCACAGTCACCGCCGTGAGACAGACCGCCGATGAAGTTATCTTCCCTGCGTTCGCTTAACGGTAACAGGATACGCAGCAGAGCCGGCAGTTCTTCCGTCACCACCGCATAATCTCTCCCCTCGTAGAAACGGATACCGGCAGGCATGACAACAGCCACCTTGTTTCTGTCAGCGTAACGGACGATATTGGAGAAATTGATAAAATCGGTATGATCTCCGCCGCCTCCGTGCAGCAGCCAGAGTGTCTGGTATTTGGCCCCTGCCTCAACGGTATGTCTGCCTGAACGTACATCTTCCATGCCGTCCGTAGGTATGATCACCGATACGGTTGACTGTCTCCTCATGATCTTGCTGAAATAGTTGATCGTAATAACTGCCATGCTTAGTTCCTCTTATCTTTGTCAATGTATGTTTTGTCCGGGATAAGACCCCTCTTTTTCAGGAAATAGCGGTAAATACCGTGTGCTGCTGCAGCCGGCGGATCCGGATACAGATACTGTCCTGCTTCGGTGCCTGGCACCCAGATCCCTTCCGCAAGTTCTTTGGACAGCACCAGTTTCTGCTTCGGCGCATATGCGATATATCCATGCATCAGTTGTTCACGCGGAGCGAACCAGAAGGTTCCGACATATTCCAGATCCTGCAGGCCGATGCCGACTTCCTCTTTGACTTCACGGACGGCACAGGCTTCTGCCGTCTCTCCGGGCTGGATATATCCTGCCACAAAGCTGCGGTACGGTGAAGTCTGGTATGCCTGTTTTTCCAGGATCACTTCGTCATCTTCGTTATAGACCAGGACGATGACACAGCTGTTGAAGATCTCAAACCAGTATCTGTCACAGGAAGTGCAGTAAGGCACATCCCCATCATCACCGGCTGGTTTTACCGTAAGTCTGCTTCCGCATAGGGGACAGTAATGATAACGCATGGAATACCTCCGAACTGTCGTGCTATATCCAGTATAGCCTGTCGGCCACCGGTGCGCATATATTTTTACAGCT
>CADBMY010000231.1 GCA_902795905.1 uncultured Erysipelotrichaceae bacterium | reverse complement strand
GTTTTCAAGTGGTGACGCGTACGGGATTCGAACCCGTGAATGCCGCCGTGAAAGGGCGGTGTGTTAAGCCGCTTCACCAACGCGCCACAGTGCTTTTGTATATTAGCACAGAGTTAGAATTTGTACAACAGTTTTTTATACTTTTAGTTTTACAGGCCGGATATGCTTCAGCACTCTCTGTGCAATATACCCGGTCAGGATACCTGTAGGAATACTTCCCAGAAGTAAATACGGCAGGATCGTCACGATCAGCGGCTGTCTGTAGAACAGCATGACGATGATCACCTGACCTACGGAATGGGCAATTGCCGAAACAACGGAAGTAAATAACAGTGAAGAATCCAGGCTGTCCATGATGATCAGGGCAATGCTTGAAAGGAGCACACCGCCGGAGCTGATCCAGAACGTACTGCCGAAGATCAGTCCCCTGAGCAGATTGCCGATCACTACCCGCATGACATTGACGATGACCATCTCTTTTCTGCCCAGCAGTTTGATCGTCATCAGGGCAACGATATTCGCAAGACCGATCCTGACAACGCCAAAGATCGGACCGATATAGATCGATTCAGCCAGGTTTAAAAGGATCGCCGCTGCCGACAGTAAAGTCAGATATGTAAAATGTCTGGTCTTTTCAATTCCCATCAGTCCTCCAGCCACGCTTCCGGCATGATCGTTACATCGTTGGGTATACACTGGATCGGATAGATATCCTCAAGGGTCATCCAGCCCATCTGTGCACAGATATGATTCGGACACTGCTCGTTGATCACATGCCAGCTGCCGTCTTTTACTTCGATCTCAAGACCGCCGTAATTACCATCCACGTGATATGTCTTATTCTTCTGCGGATCAAAGCGCAGCACGACCTGATCACGGTGCACTACCGCTACCATCTCCCCCTCTGCCTGATTCTGCATGATATGCATGACGGCCAGAGCGAGAAGTGCAATCAGCGCCAGAACCGCAACAATGATGATCTCTTTCTTCTTCATCTCAGCTTCCTCCCTGCTGCACAAGCGTGGTCAGATCTTTCGCCCAGTAGTTCTTTCTGACTCTCTGCATGCCAAAGATCAGTCTGACCAGCTGTTCCAGCTGTGTAACCAACAGAACCAGAGCGATATTCTGCATATGCAGAACATTCACACAGAAGAATGCAGAAGTCAGTCCCACAGCCCACTCAATACCGGCATCGAGATACTGGATGACCTTGGCATCACCGCCGGAACGCAGTACACAGAAGATGATGAAATTAAACATACGCATGGATACCTTGACCGCAAAGACGTAGATGATCTTTACTGCCAGGGATGCCGATACGGGATCGGTAACCTTAAAGATCCAAACCAGGGGATGCGCCAGAACAACGAGCAGGATAACAAGTACTGCGGAAATCACACCGCCGGAGCCGAGGTGATACCGGCACTCCTGCTTTGCCTGTTCGATCTTCCCTTCACCCAGAGTCGTACCGAGCAGGATCTGTACGGCATTCCCGTAACCGTAAATAATAAACGTAAACAGATTGAAGATCTGGTTGCCTACGTAATACGCATCCATCTGTGTCTTACCGAGTCTGCCGAAAGCTCTGACAAACAATGTCTGTCCGAAACCGAAGATCGTTTCATTGACGATCAGCGGCCACATCTTGGAGAAGATCGGTCTCACAAAATCCAGGTCCAGACTGCCGAACATCTCTTTAAAACTGCCGACAAACGGCTGTTTTGTACGCACCGCATGCGTGATCAGGATCAGCGCTGAGAAAGCACCGGAGAGGACTGTTGCCAAAGCAGCACCTTCCACGCCCATGGCCGGGAACGGACCAAAGCCCCAGATCAGGCAGGCATTCAGGAATACATTCATCAGGGAAGAGAATATCGAAATACGCAAGGCCAGGCGGGGCTGGTGCGTATTCCTGTACATACTGCTGAAGCAGAAACCAAGCGGATTCAAAAGCAGATGATACTTGGCAATATGCAGATAGCGCATGCCGGCTTCCACGACCGCGGGATCACTCATGTAAAAGTGCAGGATCTGTCTGCCGAACAGTGAGGCAATGATAAACCAGAGCAGACCGTTGCTCATCATCAGCAGTAAGCCAAAGCCCATGCACCGCTTCAGGTTATACCGGTCTCCGGCTCCGTAAAACTGTGCCGAAAACATGCCGATACCGCCCATGAAGCCGTAGGAGACCATGCCTGAGAGAACATCGATCTGGGCTGCCGTACCAACGGCACTGACCATGCCGATCCAGGATACCATCAGCGTATCGATGGTACTCATCGTGCTCTGCAGCATTGACTGCAGGGCCAGAGGCACAGCGATCCTCGCCGTATTCTCATAGAATTCCTTCGGTCCGAAATACTTTTCTTTCAGTGTCTGTATACTCATCTGTATAAATATATGCTAAAAAGCTGAAGATTTCCACTGAAGGAATCTCAGCATTCTTCACTCAGTACTACCTGTGTGCCGGTCTTCCGCAGATCGGCAAAGAATTCCGGATAACTCTTGTTTACAGCTTCTGCCCCGTGGATCGTCATATGCAGACGGCATCCGGCCGCAAGCACAGCCAGAGCCATCACGATCCGGTGATCACCATGCCCGTCGGTCTCCGCGTGATCTTTCAGCACACACGGTCCCTTGACTCTGACCTGATCTTCTTCGATCAGGACTTCCGCCCCGAGCTTTGCCAGTTCACTGCGCATCACGTGTATACGGTCGCTCTCCTTGTGAACGAGTCTTCCGGTATGCCTGAAGACTGTTGTGCCTTCCGCCTGTGTCGCAAGCGCAAACAGCACCGGTGCAAGATCGGGAATATCCTGCATATCCGCATCAATTGCCTGCAGGCTCTCCCTGCGTACAGTGATACGGTCATGCATATACTGTATATCTGCCCCCATCTTCTGCAGGATCGGGATCACTGCCCTGTCTCCCTGCAGTGATGCCGGATGCAGACCGGACAGTGTAATGCCTTCTGTCAGAGCACCAAGTACCGCAAAGAAGGCCGCCTGAGACCAGTCTGCTTCACACTGTGCTTCAAAAGCCCGGTATTCCTGATTGCCGGGGATCTTCAGCCCGTCGGCATTCTCATCGATCACGATTCCTGCTTTCTTCAGCATTTCCACTGTCATGCGGATATACGGAAGTGATACCGGAACGCCGCTGATCCTGATCAGCGAATCCCCGTCACATAACGGCAGCGCAAACAGAAGTCCGCTGATAAACTGCGAGGAGATACTCCCGTCGATCTCATAAACACCTGCCGCCAGACCTCCGCCGACCGTCAGTATTTCCTTTTCTTTTTCAAACAGCAGACCCTGCTTCGCAAAGATCTCCTCATAGACCGAAAGCGGTCTTTCCAGCAGTCTTTCCGTCCCGTGAAATACCGTCTTCTCACAGAGTACCGAAGACAGCGGGATCAGAAAGCGCAGTGTACTGCCGGATGCCCGACATGCCAGTTCTGCTGTTCTGCGTCTTCCGGTGATTCCTCTCACCAGTGTTCTGTTACCCTCGGTAACGATCTCAGCCCCGAGAGCCCTGAGACATTCTGCTGTTGCGGCAGCATCTTCTCCCTGCGGCAGATCATACAGAATCGATGTCCCCCCGGCCAAAGCTGCCATGATCAGGTATCTGTGGGCACTTGACTTGGAAGAAGGCACCTGCACTTCCGCCGGCATATAACCGCCGTATATCTCAGCCTTCATATTCCTGTACCGCCCGGATGATCTGTTCGGCTGTTTCCTCGATCGTACCGTTATTGTCGATGCGCACATCCGCATACATCCGGTACAGACCGATCCTCTCTTCGTACAGTTCTGCCAGCTGTTCCCTGGTCGTGCTCAGTGGTCTTGAAGCTGTCGTATAGAGCTTATCCAGATCCCTGTCCAGCCAGAGGATGATCCCGTTTTCCTTCAGCATGCGCATGTTTTCGGGATCCTTGACCACGCCGCCGCCGCAGCTGATCAGGGTACCGCGATCATGCATGTGCATACGTATGCATTCGGTCTCGGCGCGCCGAAAGAAAGCTTCCCCGTGCGTACGGAAACACTCCGCAATGGACATGCCGATCTCCTCACTGACCTCCTCATCCATCTCCACGCAGGGCATGCCTAGCCTTTCCGCCGTCAGTGCCGTCATCGTTGTCTTTCCGGAAGTAGGCATACCGATCAGTACGATATTCTTATCTGTCATCGTTATCTCTTTCTCTGAGTACTCTCAGCCAGTTCCGGCCATATGCCTCACTCAGAAGATCAGCCAGCACAAACGCGGTCATCGCACTCACAACAACAGCTGCCCGGTGGATCACCGCCGGATCATGCCTGCCTTTGATCTCGATGACCGTATTCTCTTTCGTCTTCATGTTGACTGTCTTCTGCGGCAGCGATATTGAAGGTGTCGGTTTGATCACGGTCTGAAAACATACCGACATACCGTTGGTAATGCCGCCGTTAACACCGCCGTTATGGTTGCTCAATGTTGTTATCTTCCCGTCCCTGCAGGCAAACGGGTCGTTGGCTTCACTGCCGTAAAGATCCGCAAATGCTGCCCCGATGCCAAATGTCACGCCCTTGACAGCACCGATCGAAAACATTGCTTCGGAGATCCGGCTTTCCACCGAACCAAACATCGGTTCTCCCAGTCCTGCCGGCAGTCCCGTGATCACCGTCTCCAGGATCCCGCCCACGGAATCCCCTTTTTCCCTTGCGTCTTTGATCACAGCGATCATATGTTCAGCCTGTACCTGATCCAGAACCGGGAATTCACGCTCTTTCAGCAGTTGTATATCATGTGCAGTATCTTCACCAAAGTCCCGGTCCGCAATACCATGGAGTCTTTGAATATGACTGCCGATCAGGATGCCTTCCTCTTCCAGCGCATGCATCAGGATTGCTCCGGCTGCCGTCAGCGCTGCCGTCAGTCTGCCCGAGAAATGACCGCCTCCGCGCTTATCCTGACACCCTTCATAGCGTATCTCTGCCGTATAGTCCGCATGCCCGGGACGCGCAAGATCTTCGATACTGCTGTAATCAGCACTTCGCACATCGCTGTTGCGTATCAGCAGTGTTAAGGGTGTGCCTTCCGTTTTCCCGTGGTATACACCGGAGAGTATACTGACATGATCGGGTTCCCTTCTGCCCGTAGAAACAGCTGAAAGACCCTGCCGTTTCTGCATCATTGAGGCAATATAATTTTCGTCGATCACCATGCCCGAAGGAAGTCCGTCCAGCACACAGCCGATGGCTTCACCATGGGATTCACCGAATACCGTCAGTTTCAATACATGTCCGATCGTATTCTTCATCTTAACTCCTCTGAATAAAGACCATATGGTCTATCCATATGGTCTCCATGTTTCCTGCGGATAAACCGTAACAGATACCGTCTGTCACAAGCCGTAATCATACGCTGACAGAGCCGGTATGTAAAGAATCTAGATATGCAGCAGTGCGGTCGCAAAGCGGAAGTAGATCAGCAGCGAGATCGCATCGACGATCGTCGTGATAAACGGAGATGCCATGACTGCCGGGTCGAAGCCCATACGTTTGGCAATGATCGGCAGTGTGCAGCCGACCAGCTTCGCCGCAAACACCGTGCATACCAGGGTAAGACAGATCACCGCCGCAACCCAGACCGTGATCGGGTTGTGGAAGATCATCCTGTCAACAAGCATCAGTTTGGCAAAGTTCAGCAAGGCCAGCACGGCACCGACCGTTACTGCAACTCTGATCTCTTTCCAGACGACTTTGCCAATATCCTTCATCGAGATCTCATCAAGTGAGATACCGCGGATGATCGTAACACTTGCCTGGGAACCGGCATTACCGCCGGTATCCATCAGCATCGGGATATATGCCGTCAGGATCGTTACCGAAGCCAGCGCATCCTCAAACGAAGAGATGATCTGTCCGGTAAATGTAGCCGAGACCATCAGCAGCATCAGCCAGGGCAGACGGGACTTTACGGTCTCCATGATGCCTGTACTCAGATACGGCTTGTAGGAAGGCGTAATAGCAGCCATACGTTCGATATCTTCGGTCGTCTCTTCAACCAGGACGTCGAGAGCATCGTCGATGGTAACGATACCGACAAGTCTGTTTTCCTTATCCACAACAGGCATGGCAAGGAAGTCGTACTTTTCAAACTTACGGGCTGTCTGTTCCTGGTCATCCAGGGTAGAAGCACTGATGATATTCGTATCCATGATCTCATCCATGGTCTCATCTTCTTCCGCAAGAAGCAGTGTTCTTAACGGTACATAACCAATCAGATGCCGGTCTCTGTCCAGTACATAGATAACGGAGATCGTTTCCATATCATGTCCTACACGGCGGATCTTCTTCAGGGCATCCTCGACTGTCATATTCTCCTTGACATCGAGATACTCGGTCGTCATGATCGAGCCGGTGGAATCTTCCGGATACTGCAGGATATTGTTTATATCTCTGCGGGTCTCGGGATCGGCTGTCGCCAGGATCCTCTTGACAACATTGGCAGGCATCTCCTCAATAATATCTACAGCATCATCCAGATACAGTTCATCAAGGACCTCTTTCAGCTCTGCCCGTGAGAATCCCCTGATCAGTTTCTCCTGTGAGTCTGGCTCAAGCTCAACGAATACTTCAGCAGCCAGTTCCTTCGGCAGTAAACGGAAAACGACCGGAATCGTATCTTCCGGCAGATCCTCCATGATATAGGCAATATCAAACGGTTCGAGATCCAATAACGTCTCCCTGACCTGTACATACTTCTTTTCATCAAGAGAGTTTTGGACCGTTTCGGTCAGTTCTTCGATATTTCTTTTCTGAGTCATCGCATATCCCTCCCGTGTCCTATTTTATCTTAACGTATTCGGCAGAAAATGTGCCCACAAATCTGCAGTTTTACAGCAGTGATATAATCATTTTATGCATAAGCGTATTACTCCACTCCTTGGGTATCTGATCATTCCGTTTCTTTTCATTCTGCCGTATATCAGACATTCACTGATCACAGAGAACTATACGCTGATCATCAATGCCGAGCCCGTGTATATTCTGCCTCTGCTGGCATGTCTGTGTTACCTGTTTTATATCCTGATGAAAGCTGGAGAGATACTGCATATCCCCGGATACAAAAAAATATATCCGCTGCCGGTGATCCTGTTTCTGTGCATCATGTGTATTCCTTACCGGGAGGAATCAGCCCCTGTATCACAGATCCATGTCCTGCTGGGATATATCGTTTTCATCCTGATGAATCTGATCATGTTCAGGATGTTTGTGTTTGCGCCGAAGTACCGGCTGGCTTATGTGCTCTGTACGATGCTGGCCATGGGCATCGCTGTCACGTTCCTGTCGGTATGCGGTCTTGCGGAAGCCATCTACGCTTCTTCCCTTGTCATCATTCTTACCGCCAAAGTACAGCAGAAGAAATGATCACCAGTTCTGCAGCACATCCTGCAGTCTGCGGCCGATATCTTCTCTGGTCCTCTGACATTCTTTCGGATATTCCTTTCCGGCTTTGAACATCATTCCGACAAGCAGTCCCGTACCGACAGGCAGGACCATTTTCAGCATGGATTCCGGAAAGACAAAGTGTGTGCCGTGTTCATAGGTCCATGCTTCACAGGTACAGGTATGCGGTAAACGTGACAGTCTATCCTGTATTCTGCGGATATATCTGCAGGTATCCCATAGCGCATCATCTTCGGCCCCGATCAGGATGATCCTGCCGTGTATGTTCTCAACCTTGATCATCTCTGCTTCCTGCAGGGGATGTCTTCTTTCGGATTCATCAAACAGGTTCCTGCTTGCGATCCGGTTGCCGGTCTCCTTTGACTCCTTCTGGATCATCTGCCAGTATTCGGGATGTCTGTAGGCATACGGAAGATACGGCAGATCCTCTCCGTGTACGGATACCGATGATTCATTGTCTCCGGGACGCTCTTCCATCCCGTCTTTCCCATCCCTGTAGAAACCTTCCATGATAAAGTCGCAGGGCGTCATCGCCGTCGTCAGAGTGATCTCCGGATAATATGAAGCTGCCGTCAGCGCCAGCATGCCGGTCGTTGAAGCACCGGCAATACCGATCTTCTCGCATCCCTGCTCTTTCAGAAATGCGATCGCTTTTTCAAAACGTTCGAGCGGATAACTGTGATGTCCGTAGTCCTTCTTTGCCGGAGACATTGCCAGGACATGGCAGCCTGTGCGGTTTACCCATGCTGCACCGGTCCTTGCCATCAGATCATCGGCACTGTCACCCAGCATCAGGATCATGCCCTTTGTGCTGCCTCCGGAACAGGGATACCATGCTCCGTGGAAACCATCAGTTTCTGCCAGAAATGTATATTTTGGCTTTCTCATTGTTTTCTCCTGCTGATGAGATATCCGTTCTCATCTCTTATCGTTTCATATTCCTTTGCCAGGGAATGATCACTGCCGACGACACAGTAATCACAGATCGTGCCGTTTCCGCATGTACTGCAGCGGATCAGCTGCCCGTGGATCTGTTCAATGCCGTAGAAGTCACTGTTGCACAATAACGGCAGAACATGCAGGAGATCATGTGCCCTGGCAAACTCCGCATTGGGACACTGCGTAAAGCTGTAACGTGAGATACACTTCTCAGCATCATACGGTTCGGTAACATTCGCAAATCCTGCGGGATACTTCAGGATATCCTTTCTGTCCCGCTTCCCGGCATGCGCGAATACTGTATTGATCAGCCTCATATCCGCACGCCTGTTCAGGTCGATGACCTTTCCCAGGATCATGAAAGGTCTCATGAACATTGTCTGCACAAAGTCCTGCAGCTCTTCAGCCGGCGGCTGATCGGGCAGACATGCGTACAGAGAGAAGATCAGAAGACCTCCGTAGATTGCCGAAGCATGGCCGTTATCCTTCCCGCCAAGATCCGGCAGATCTCTGTAGTATTCAAGATACTTTTTCTTTATTTCCTGCCAGATCCTGTCCGCATCCGCACCATAGCGTTCAGTGAGAAACCCTCTGACTCTCTTGTCATACACCTTCGGATACAGCTTTCCGGTCAGTTTTTCAAATTCATCCTGCATGTATGTCCTCCGTCTTACGTATCACCGCGACCGCACAAGGCACTCTGCCCCTGATCTCATGAACGACGATATCGGTATAACCGGCATCGGTAAAGAATGAACGGTAATTGCCGAAGGTGAACTGCCGTTTGAAGTCAGCGCCTGCCTTGCCAACGGTCTTTGAGAATGTACTTTCCTTCCCCGTATCATCCTTGTTTACATATGTGGGAATGATCAGCTTTCCGCCCTTTCTGCATACTCTGTCCAGTTCTTTCAATGCTGTATACGGTTCATCAAGCAGATGGATCACATTGCCTGCGATCACGACATCAAAGCTTTCATCCGCAAAATCAAGATGTGTGATATCCGCCTTCCGCACCTCTGTGTTGGTCATGTTTATCAGCTTTTTCCGGGTCTCTCTCAGCATGCCTTCCGCGTAGTCTGTCGCAATCAGATGATGGCATTTAGCAGCTGCGTATACACTGATCATACTGGTGCCGCAGGCACATTCCAGCACATCATCTTCATGCCCGATCTCTGCTGATACGATCCTGCACATCTCCCTGTTCACTTTACCGTTATAGATATTTCCAAACAGGTCATATACTCCCGATACCTTATCCCAGAACATCGTACTGCCTCTCTGTATCACTTATGTGTTAGTTGTATCTAACCCAATGTCACAGTATACCCGTATTCCGGGCTTGTCAAGACAACAGCATACAGGAAAAAAGGTCCCCGCAGGGACCTTAGTGTTTACTAGATGGCAAAGTCTCCGTTATCGAAGATCACGACTTCTCTGCCGTCTGCCGTTGTACCGACGATATGCATATCGGGAGTGCCGATCATGAAGTCGATATGGATCATCGAATCATTGAACGTATACTTCGGATCGCTCGGCTGTCTGGAACTCAGCGCTCTGCCGAGAGCCAGATGACAGGATGCGTTCTCATCGATCAGCGTTGTATAGTATACTCTTCCGCTCATCGAGATCGGTGAATGATACTCTACCAGGGCTGCCTCACCGAGATAGCCGGCATTCTCATCCATCGTGACAAGAGCTTCGAGCATCTCCTTGCCTTCTCCGGCAAGTACTTCCACGACCTTACCCTTCTCAAAGCGGAAACCGAAGTTCTCTACGCTCTTACCGCCGAGTACCAGCGGTCTGCTGGCATAGACAACACCTTCAGTACCGAATTTCTCCGGACTTGTGCAGATCTCTTCTGTCGGAATGTTGGCACTGAACGGAACAAAGTTGGCAGGAAGCTGACGCTTGCCGAAGCCGAACTTGGAATCCGGTGTCAGAGTGACCGTCAGGTCGGTACCGTTGCCTGCGGTATAGTGGAACTTTGTAAAGTTATAGGAATCGATGATATCGCCCTTCTCACGCTTGCGGGCTTTCTTCTCTTCCCATGTCGCAACAACATCGTTATCCTCGTCGATGTAGCAGAGCTTCAGGATCAGCTTCCACAGTTCATCGAAACGCTCCTCTTCGGGAATATCCGGCAGGATAAAGTCTGCCCATTCCTTTGTAGGGATCATTGCGATCAGCCACTGGCAGTGTTTCTCTCTGCTGGCTTTTCTCATGATATTTCTGACGGCATCGGTATGCGCAAAGATCGCATTTGCCTGATCTTCCGGAACATCGGCCATCAGTGCCGGGTTAACACCTTCCAGACGGACATAGCAGGCACCCTGATCAAGATATTTCTGTGTCTGCAGTTCTTCCCAGTCTTCAACTTTTCTGACATCTTCACTGCTTCTGTACTTGGCTGCGACCTTCAGATTCGGCTCATCCAGGTAGTGAACGATGACATTGGAAGCACCCAGCTTGTAGCATTCCTCGGCAAAGATCGGTGTGAAATACGCACCTTCAATGGCTGCTTCAACCAGTACGGGCTGACCCTTCTGTACATTCAGACCGACTCTGGCAAGCGTGTAGGCATACTTTCTTTTCATTGCTTCTAAATTCATAATTCCGCTCTCTTTTCTATGTAAATCATTATATATAAATTACAGAAAAAAAGAACCTGTATTTACAAGTTCTTTTTCATTCTTTACTGATTTACGTCCCAGTAACTTCTGCGGTCTGCACGAAGATTATCCGTATAGTAGCGGACAGTCAGTTCCTTGGAGATCCTGGACTTGACCTTAGGCTCAACGATGAAGCCGTCACCCTCAAGCATCAGATCGAGGACAGCCTGAGCAGCAACCTTAATGTTGTTTACGCCGTTCTCAACCTCTTCATTAAGTGCTCCTGCATTGACTTCAATATACAGCCAGTTCATGTTGTGAGCTTCCCACTTCTTCCAGTTGATTACATCCTTATAATCCTGAAGTGTCTTCTTCACTACTTTAGGTTTAGCTTCTTTCTTCGGTGCTTCTGCAGGTGCAGCAGCCTTCTTAGTCGATTTACGGGCGGTAGGTTTTTTTTCTTCCGCCACAGTTTCTTTCTTTTTTGCAGGCATATTATACCCCCTCCTATCTTATACAATTATATCACGTTTAATATGTCGGTTATAATGTAATTTGAAAAAGGTATGCATAATCTGTTTTTCCTATGATATGCTAAAGTCATAAGGATAACTAATATGATCATTAATACAGAACAGATGAGAACGCTTGAAGACGCTTCCGGCCTTTCAACTGATGAACTGATGCATGAAGCAGGCATGTCTTTTGCGAATGCCCTGCGCAGATATATACCTGCCGGTTCTGTGCTGCTTTTCCTCTGCGGCAAAGGCAATAACGGCGGTGACGGTTATGTTTCGGCGGCAGCTTTAAGTGATGAGTATACATGCAGAGTCTATGCGGCAGAAGGAATGCCGAAAACAGACGCTGCCGGAAAGGCATACGGTGCTCTGGACAGAAAACTCCTGATCACCGAAGATGAACTGCCGAAAGCACTGAAAGAGTGTGATGCGGTGATCGATGCGGTCTATGGCTTTGGTTTCCGTCTGCCCCTGAGCAGAGAGATCAAGAGTCTTTTCCGTATGGTCGAACACAGTCATAAGCCTGTTTACAGTATCGATATCAACAGCGGATGCGAAGCTGATACCGGTGCCTGTGACAGCGATGCGCTGTACTCCGAGGTAACTTTCGCGCTGGGCTATCGGAAACCTTTTCATGCCCTGGGCAGGAACCACCGCCGTTTCAGCAGTGTGGAAGTCCTGCCGTTACCGCTGAAGGAACCCGCAAAAGGCAGTGTATTCGAGATGAACGAAGAGATCTTCTTCAAACATCTTCCTCACCGTCCCGTCAATGCCCATAAAGGATCTTCCGGAAGGACAGTCCTGATCGGCGGCAGTTACGGGATGGCAGGTGCTCTCGGCCTGAATATCCTCGGCGCAAAGACCGTCGGAGCCCAGTACATGGAAGTGATGCTTCCGGAAGAGATCTACCCGATCCTTGCCTCAAAATATCTGACCCCGGTATACCACCCGTTTGGTGAGCACAACTGGCGGGAAGCCCTTAACAGATCGCTTGCCTCAGCTTCCGCCATCGCCTTCGGCAGCGGTGCCGTATACATGCCGCAGAAGTACGCGATACGTGATCACATTCTGCAGGAAGCCGGTGTCCCGATCATCCTTGATGCCGAAGCTCTGCGCATGCTTGTCAACAATTACTACTTCCTGCGCTTTGTCAAAGCCCCGGTGATCCTGACCCCGCACATCGGTGAATTCAGTGCACTTACCGGCAAACCCGTGGAAGCGATCAAGGACGACCCGGTCAGTGCTGCCCTTTCCTTTGCCTGGGAGAACGAAGTCTATCTTGTCCTGAAAGGTCCGAATACGATCATCGTCTCTCCTGCCGGTGATCTCTGCATCAACGAATCAGGCAATGAGGCTCTGGCCCAGGCCGGCAGCGGTGATGTTCTGACCGGTATTCTCGCAGGTCTCTTACCCTTAACAACAGATACATTTACGGCTGTATGCATGGCTGTCTGGCTCCATGGCTATCTGGCAGAGCTTGGCACACGCGATCATGCTGTACAGAATTTTGACCTTGAACAGTTCCCTGCCCTGGCCGACAAGCTTTTTCACAGTCACGGCTTCTAGTCTTTTCTCATTACTGAAACCTTGCTATAATACATGTACCTGTAATGATCCGGCTTCTGCCGGTTTATTGCATGTATGGATTTTTTATGTCTGAACCTAAAAGAATAACGACAAGACAGGCAAAGCGCCAGATCAACACTTTTGGTCTGCCTTTGATCATCTATATTATTATTTTTTCTCTCCTGCAATACGCTTCCGATTTGATCTATGAGCGTTTTCCGGAGATCTTTTTCGGTGCCGATCCGGAGATCGTGATCCTGTCGGTAACCTCTTTAATGACGATCCTGATGGTCGTGATCTTCTCCGTGCAGGCTGCCTCTGTGCTGCGTCTGCGCATGAGTGATTATCTGAAGAGTCCGCGTCTGTCCTTTGGCAAATACGTTGCCCTGAGTGCGATCGGCATCGGCATCATGATGCTGACAACATCGGTCTCCTCACTCTTCTACTTTTTCTTTCATACAAACAGCCACGTCTATACATTCCTCGGCAATTTCAACAGTGTTCTGAATATCATCAGGAATGTCTTGTTCTTCCTGCAGTTTGTTATTATCAAACCGATCTGTGATGAGTATATCTTCCGCGGGATCATCCAGCGTCAGCTTGGCCACTACGGCAGATACTTCGGGGTTCTGGCTTCGGCCCTTCTGTATGCTCTGGCACAGCAGAATCTCATCGATGCTGTACCTGCCTTCTTCCTTGGCTGGTATCTCTCACTGATCACTTTACGCTATCACTCGATCAAGCCGAACTTTACGGTCCATATCGCTGTCAATCTGTTTGTCTGGCTTTTCAATGCAGTTCCCGGCAAGTTCCTGTTTGTGCTGATCATTCTCCTGGGTCTCTGCTACCTGATCTCTGCTGTCAGTATTCTCGGCCATCAGGTTTCCACGAATATCATCCGCTACGGTGCTACGGAAGGAAAGCTCTGGAAGATCCTGTTAACTTCTTCAACGATCATCTTTGTGATCATCCTGTTTATTATTAACGTCGTCCTTTCGTTTATCTGAGGTACATTATGAACAAACCCATGTATACCGCACAGGGTGCCGTACTTGTCGGTGATATCACTTTCGGCAAAGAATGCTCTGTCTATTACAACGCTGTTATCCGGGCTGATGAAGCACCAATTGAGATCGGTGACCGCGTCAATATCCAGGACCTCTGCCTCCTGCATGTCAGTCCCGGGATACCGATGCATATCGGCAATAACGTTACGGTTGGGCATGGTGCCATCCTGCACAGCTGCACGATCGATGACAACGTCCTGATCGGTATGGGTTCCATCATACTGAACAATGCCCATATACCCAATAACTGTATTGTCGGGGCCGGAGCTCTTGTGACCCAGGGAAAGACCTTTCCCGAAGGAAGTATGATCCTTGGCTCTCCCGCCAAAGCCGTACGTACGCTGAGTGACGAAGAGATCGCCGGCATACGCAGGAACGCAGACAAATACGTGGAATGGTCTGCAGAAAGCGCAAAGAATGAATAACTGCCGGTTATGCCGGTAGTTTTTTATTGACCTGTGTGCAGTCACAGCAGTAAAAAGCGTATCGTCTGATACGCTTCAGCCTGTTGACAAACTATAGAGACAAACAGAAAATAGGCTGATAAAATAGAAAAGGACAAGAAGAGCACGTAAGATTACTTCCAACGCCAATTGAAGAAATTGTGCCTCTTGTCTTTTTTATGGTGAAAATAACATGCGTGCATGGTATAATATAAGTGGCGTTGGAGGTGATCTTTTATGGTAATGACCAATCGAAACAATCTTAAACACGACCACTTTATTTTCAGTACTTTGGAAGAACTGGTTCCCACAGACCATGAGGTCAGGAAGTTGGAATCAGCCATAGACTGGACAT
>CADBMY010000230.1 GCA_902795905.1 uncultured Erysipelotrichaceae bacterium | reverse complement strand
CGGATACCTTCTGCCGATCTCTTTCATATTTGTGATCAGGGCTTCCTTCAGTTCTTCTTCCGACGCATCCCTGTCACATGACAGCAGTGCTTTCGCCACTGCCATCGTCATCACCGTATCATCGGTAAATTCACTTCTCTTATCAAACAGCGGGAACTGCTTTACCTTCGGACTCCTGTCAAACTCATACGGAGCACCGATCATATCTCCAAGTACTGCACCTAACATATTCATCTACCTCCTTGTACGAACATATTATCTCTTCTGTGATGAGACGAATGGTCGCTTCGCAGGCGACATTTATTCTTTCAGGGTATGACCGAATCTCGCAAACAGAATACTCTCAAGCTGTGTCATGTCATATATTCTTCTGACAAAGAACGATTCGATCGTCAGATCTCTTTCATCCGCCGGCGAAAAGGCATATCCGGCCCGGTTCAGAAGATCATTTGCCTCGATGATATCCAGCTCCAGAGCCAGCGCCAGGGCGATGACCGTCTCTTTGGAAGGATGGTAGTTGACATCCTTGCGGATCTTGGAGAACAGCTTTCTGTCCAGATTTGCCTTCTTGTATACCTCGGCATCCGTCATCCCGGATCTGTCGATCAGTTCCAGCAGTCTCTCCTGGAATGTATCGGTCTTTGCCGGCATCGCATATCTGCGGTGACAGGCATTGGAGAGCGGACGTTCTCTGAACATGTTTTCATCGATAAACTCCTGTACGGCACTGTATTCTTCTTTGGATACCGCAAAGGACTCCGGATCATATACGACTAATGTGATATCCATGTCATGGTCCAGCAGGTATCTGCCAATCACCGATAAGGCACTCTTCAGGGCCTGATCCTTCGGTATCGCAAAACTTCCGGTACCGATCAAAGGAAAGGCAACAGAAGTACATCCCAGTTCCTCTGCCAGGGCCAGACTCTTCTCATAACAGGATGCCAGTGTCTGCAGTTCGCCATGGGTGCCGCCTTCCCAGACCGGTCCCACGGTGTGGATGATGTACCTGGCGGGTAAGGCAAAAGCCTGCGTATATGCGGCTTCTCCGGGCCTGATCGCACCGATCTTCCGGCGTTCCTCAAGAAGCTTATTCCGGCCTGCAGCATCATATACGGCACCGTCTGCTCCGCCGCCTGCCTTCGGTTCCGGGTCGGCACTGTTGACGATAGCATCTGCCTGTACCTTTGTAATATCATTGCGTATGATCCTGAACGGCATATATATCACTCCTGTCTGTACTGTTATTGTCTCATACTCAGGAGGTAAAAATTATGCCAGGATTTCTGTGGTAGAATGAATTCGATCCTGCGGAGGTACAACAATGAAAAAACAATTACTGCATTTAACTGCATCTCTTCTGTGTATCAGCCTGTTCGGCGCATGTGCAGATAAGGCGCCTGCAGAAACACCTGCACCGGCCAGTTCTGCCGAAAGCACTGCCGAAGCACAGGCAAGCCCGGAACCGACGATGACTGCCGAAACACCGGCTGAGCCTGAAGTAATCATCGAATATGACCCCAAAGCATATCAGGACCCGGATGATAATGACTATCTGAATGCCCTGGTCTACGCAACCAATCCTTCCGATCAGGTTATGGAGCTGACCATACGCTGCCAGGTATTTGACGAAAGCGGAACCCTGATGTCTGCTTACGATCAGTTCACCGGAAAAAGTATCGAGAAATACACGACATATCTCTATGTGCCGGCCGGTGCCGATAAGTTTCCGATCGGCTTCACTCTTCCCATGGGATACAGATATGATTTGTCCGCAGACAAATATATGCCTGCTGTCGGTCATCTGGAATTTGAGCTTCAGGAGGTACAGCCGGTCGCATCGGAAGACCTGAGAGATCATTTCACTCTTACCGGTCTCGAAGAAAAGAACTCTCATATCTACGCTTATGAGAAATTCGATCAGGAGATCGCGGATAAGTATTCCACCCTGTATCCGAGTTATACACTTCTCGGTTATGCCGGTGATGAAGTTGTCTCAGTCAGCTGCCAGAACAGCTATCCCATGGGGACATCTTCCGTCTCGGTATCAAACGCCAGGGAAAACACCGACAGCTCCATCATGGTATACCGCTCTGTACCGAATGTGCCTGTTGAACGGTGGGAGCTGTATCTCGGCTGTGTCGGCGGCGAGTAAACACCGCTGATTCTTCCGCGATTATCGCAAAATACGTATTACATGTTAAAGGGACGAAGAGTATATCTCCTCGTCCCTTTCTATTTACACGATACAGTGCTCGGATTTACTTCCTGCCGACCAGCAGGGCAGAACCGGTTAACAGCAGCTTAAACGCTTCCTGCTTACTCATGAACATACCGTTATCGGTAGGAATCAGTCTAACTTCTTCGTATCCCGCTTCTTTCAGTTCACGCATGAATTTCTTCATATCTCCGTAGCGTAAAGGTGACATCAGGTCATGGATAGCAAAGGTACCGCCCTTCTTCAATACCCGCAGACTCTCCTTCAGCAGTGCCTGTTTGTCATGTCCGGAGATATTGTGATAGACATAGTTGCTGGTGATGCAGTCAAAGCTTTCATCCCGGTATGGCAGTGATATCGCATCGCCCTTTTCAAAGTAGGTGTTGGTCACGCCTTCGGCAGCGGCATTCTTTATGCAGAGCTTACGGCTGTATGAGGCATATTCGGGTCCCCAGCGGTCGACACCGACCATCTGTGCCTGCGGATTCCTGCGCGCACAGGCAATCGTCAGAGCACCGCTTCCGCAGCCGACATCAAGGCCTGTGCCATCTTCCGGCAGATCAACGTATTCGGCAATGCCTTCCACGATCTCCTTCGACAGTTTTCTTTCCCCGTCATAGGAGAACTT
>CADBMY010000229.1 GCA_902795905.1 uncultured Erysipelotrichaceae bacterium | reverse complement strand
CTCTCAGAACAAGATCTGTTTCACAATAGATGACCCGGTAGTCCATGTTCGGTTCATTGATCCTGGACATCAGCAGGTGAAGGGCTGAATAGGACATGACCTGTGAGTGGATATGCACACTGGACAGCGGCGGATAGAAGATACGGGATTCATGCGTATCATCAAAGCCGAGGAAGCGTACTTTCTGCAGCAGTTTTCTGTCTTTCTGGGCCAGCAGCTGCATCGCATCGATGGCACTGAAGTCATTGGTGCAGATAAAGGCATCGGGATACTCCTCAAGAGCATCGAGTTTATCCGCCAGGGAATTGATGTCGTTGTCTGTGGTCTTAAGCACGAAGCGTTCTTCCACCGGGATATTCCTCATCAGCATGGCCATGCGGAAGGCACGGTAGCGTTCATAGAAGGACTGACAGTGACCGTAATCTCCGATGAAGCCGATCTTTGTAAGTCCTCTGTCCAGAAGTGAATTGACAAAGGAAGTGATCTCCGTCGTGTTGTTCATCATCAGGATATCAGCGGCCAGCTTCTTTCCCGTACGGTGTACCGGAGCATCGACAAACAATACCGGCAGGCCAACCGAGCAGATCAGCTCACTGTAGTTCCAGTCGAATACTTCGAGGCAGATGATACCCTTGGCCCGTTCCCTGATGAAAGTGTGGGGAAGGGTTCCTGTACGCAGGTTCTCGGAGCTGATCCTGTGCGTTGACAGGGAATAGCCCATCTCTGCGATCTCCTGATGAAATCTGTCAAGGAACATGGAGGCAAAGTGACTGTTTGCCAGATATCCTGTTGTCAGCATGGCAATCTCACCGGCATATTCAGGTGCGCGGTGTTCGGAAGCCTGCTTTTCAATGTTGGTCATTGCGGCAACGTACGAGAACTGCTTGTATCCCATCTCGACGGCTTTCTGAAGAATTCTGTCACGCGTGCTGTCAGCGATTCCTTCGGCATTGTTAATGGCCTTGGAAACGGTGTTTCGCGATATGCCGAGTTCATCCGCAATATCCTGGATTGTGACTTTTCTGTTGTTCATCTGCAATACTCCGTTTCTGTTTATTATTTGCATAATAATACCAACAATATATCATTGCTGTTTGCAAATAACAAATTCAGCAAAAGGTTCCAAGATGACAACTTTAATATTATAGTGGCAATGCACAAAAATCAACACTTAAAGTGTGCAAATGCACATTCTTCGTGTTGACTCGGATGTGTGCAAATGCTACTATTCTTTTGTCTTGAACAGCTGTATGGAAGCGATTACATCACCGGCCGTACATGTACGTACCATACAGAGTGTTCCAAAGGAGGAATTCAATGGGAAAAGCTTCTGGTAATGCAGTGGCTAAAGCACCCGGCAGATCACTGCACAATACCTGGGTCTACATGACTCAGCATTGGCAGCTTTATTTGATCTTCATCATGCCTGCTTTCCTGCTGACCATCATCTTCAGGTATATCCCTATGGGCGGTGTTCTGATTGCATTTATGGAATATAACCCGATCAGAGGCATTCTTGGCAGTGAATGGGTAGGAATGGATCACTTTGCACGATTCCTTTCTTCCCCGGATTTCATGACTTATCTGATGAATACACTGAAACTGAGTGTCTTCGGCCTGCTGTGGGGATTCCCTATTCCGATTCTTCTTGCTTTCCTGCTGAACCGTGTTCTCAGCTCGAAAACAAAGCAGAAGATCCAGCTGGTTCTGTATATGCCGAACTTTATCTCGGTCATCGTCCTCTGCGGTATTGTCCGCATCATGCTGTCTCCGACAGGAATGATCAATTCCCTGTTTGGAACACAGACAAACTTCATGACGATGCCTTCGGCGTTCAGAACGATCTACATCGCTTCCGGTATCTGGCAGGGTGCAGGATGGGCTTCCATCATTTACACGGCAGCACTGTCCAATGCAAGTAAGGAACTGAAAGAAGCAGCGGTTATCGACGGTGCCAACATCATTCAGCAGATCAAGGCTGTTGAATGGCCGGCGATCAAGGATACCGTACTGATCCAGTTCATCATGTCGGTCGGTAACATCATGAGCGTTGGCTTTGAAAAGGCATATGCTCTGCAGACAGACATGAACATGGCTACTTCCGAGATCATTTCTACCTATGTGTATAAGAAAGGTCTTCTGGATGGTGACTATGGTTTCTCAACGGCCGTCGGTCTGTTTAACACAGTGATCAATGTCATTCTTCTGATTTCCATGAACAAGATCGTTCAGAGTCTGAATGAAGGAAAGGGCATCTGAGGACAGGGAGAATTACTATGGCTGAAAAGAAGAAAAGTGAGTTTTCCAAGTATCCGACAGAAGATAAGGTCATCCTTATCGGCGGTTACATCATTCTCGGACTGTTCGTGGTAGCGATCATCCTGCCGATGATCTATATCATCCTGGCTTCGTTCATCGATCCGATCACTCTGCAGAACAAAGGTCTGACATTTGACTTCAGTAAATGGACACTGACAGCGTATGAGCGTGTTATGTCGAACGCCCAGATCTGGGTCGGTTTCCGCAATGCATTGCTGTATTCCGTGCTGTTTACCGGTCTGTCTGTCGTTGTTACGCTGCTGGCAGCGTATCCGATGTCACGTCCTGATTTCAAGGGCAAGGGTTTCTTCAATACTCTGTTCGTGATCACGATGTTCTTCGGCGGCGGTCTGATTCCGACATACCTGCTGATTTCAAGACTCGGCATGCTTGATACGATCTGGGCGATCCTGCTTCCCGGTGCCTTCAGCGTCTGGAACATGATCATTGCCAGAACGTACTACATGGGCATTCCGCGTGATCTGCAGGAAGCTTCCGAGATCGACGGTGCCGATGAAATGGTGTATTTCTTCCAGATCCTTCTGCCGGTATGTACACCGATCATCGCAACGATCGCAATGTGGCAGTTTGTCGGTATGTGGAACAGTTACTTTGACGCAATGATCTATCTGAACAGTGCTTCAAAGCAGCCTCTGCAGCTCGTTCTCCGTTCGATCCTGATCCAGAACCAGCCGGAAGCCGGCATGGTGGCTGACATGCAGAGTACCGCAGAACGTGCGCGTCTGGCTGAACTGCTGAAATACGCGACGATCATTATTTCAAGCCTTCCGCTGATGATTCTGTATCCGTTCTTCCAGAAATACTTCGATAACGGAATCATGGCAGGCGCAATCAAGGGATAACTCTATTTTGCAAAAATATAGGAGATAAGAAATGTCAAATTTATTCAATCACTTTAAGAAAGGGGCTACAGTTGCCCTGACACTCACGATGTCAGCGGTTCTGCTCGCCGGCTGCTCAGGCGGTGGCGGCGGTGCTGCTGCAGGCGGCAAGGGTCTCGAGGTTGACCCTGCTGAGGTTGCACTTCCTTTAAAGGAGACAGCGACGATCAACGGTCTGACCAGCTACCCGGTCGGTACGGAATCCAACCCGAACAACCGTACGATCTTCAAGCGTCTGGAAGAAGAAACAAATGTTCATGTTGAATGGAGAACGATCCAGAGCGACCAGTGGGGCGATAAGATCTCACTTGAAATGGCTAACGCAAAGACACTGCCTGAGTTTGTATTCAGCGCCGGATTCAATGATACCGACCTGCTGAAGTATGCAAAGCAGGGTGTCATCATCAACCTGGAAGAGTACATCGACAAGTACATGCCCAACCTGCAGAAGGTCTTCGAGCAGGCTCCTGAATACAGAACAATGTGCACGGATGCCGATGGTCATATCTGGGCACTGCCTTGGATCGAACAGCTTGGTTATGAAAAGACAGCGATCCAGACGATCGACAATATGCCTTTCATCAACAAGGCTTGGCTCGACTTCCTCGGTCTGGAAATTCCGACAAATGTCGATGATTTCGAGAAGGTTCTGCTTGCATTCCGTGACAACGCTGCTGACCTCAAGAAAGAGTTCAACATTGAAGGCGAAATCATCCCGATGTCCTTCATTATCAATGACGGCGGTCAGGATCCGATGGTTCTGATCAACGGCTTCGGTGAGGGTATTGGTGATCCTGATAAGGGCAGACACATTGCGGTTACCGATGACAAGAAGGTCATCTGCACAGCGACAACAGAAGGCTTCAAGAAGGGTCTTGCATGGCTGCACAAGCTGAATGAAGAAGGACTGATCGATCCTGATGCATTCACACAAGAGTGGAGCCAGTATGTTGCCAAGGGTAAGTCCGGACGTTACGGTGTATGCTTCTCCTGGGACGTTGCGAATATCGTTCAGATCTCCATGGATGATCTGATTGCCGGTAAGGGCTGGGTACCGCTGCCGATGCTGACAGCTGATACAAGAAACCTGACACCGCAGAACGGTTCCTTCACTTCCGGTTTTGACAGAGGACGCTGTGTCGTTACTGCTGCAGCGCAGAATCCTGCTCTGATCTGCTCCTGGCTGGATAAGATGTATGATCCGTTCCAGTCTCCTCAGAACAACTGGGGTACCTACGGTGAAGATGATGACTTCGATATCTTCGAACTCAGCACAAATGCCAACGGTGAAAAGATGCTGAAGCACACATGGCTCGGCGATGCTTCCCCGGTTGAAGTACGTGAAGCTGAATCAGTCAACGGTCCTCTGGCGATCCTCGACTCCTACTATGATGTCTATGTCACATGCCCGGATGATGCTCAGTACAGACTTGACTGGATCAAGGATATCTACACACCGGATATGAATTCGAAGTATGTCGTACCGAATGTCTTCATGACAACGGATGACACAAAGACGATCTCCAACCTGCAGGCTGATATCACAAAGCGTATCAACAATGCCAAGGCAGACTGGATCATGAACGGATTCACAGATGCTGACTGGGATCAGTTACAGAAAGATCTGCAGGATTACAAGCTCAATGATTATCTGGCAATTTACCAGCATTACGTTGACGAATACTACAAATAATGGTTAACTGAGATATCCGCTCCTTACGGGGCGGATATCTCACACTTGCAGTGTATATTGCGCAGGGAGGAAACATGATTAGTCAGACTTTGGAAATGGCAAGGGCCTATGAAGAGACCGAGGGGAATAAGATCACTGAGGAGCAGAGACCTTTGTTTCATCTTTCTCCCCGTGTCGGATGGATGAATGATCCAAACGGTTTTTCAAGATATCAGGGATTGTATCACCTGTTTTATCAGTACTATCCCTACAAAAAGAAATGGGGACCGATGCACTGGGGTCATGCGGTCAGTAAGGATCTGCTGCAGTGGGAGTATCTTCCTGCTGCTCTGGCACCTGATACACCGGCAGACAGCGAGGGATGCTTCTCGGGCAGTGCGGTGGAACTGGATGACGGCAGACATCTTCTGATGTATACCGGTGTAGTTGCGGACGGCGTATGTGACGAGGATGGTATGCTTCAGTACTATCAGACACAGTGTATCGCTGTCGGTGACGGTATTAATTATGAGAAATATGAGGGTAATCCTGTACTGAACAGGAATGATACACCGGATGGCTCCAACGGTTTTGATTTCCGTGATCCGAAGGTCTGGAGAGATCAGAACGGAGGCTTCCACTGTGTGGTTGTTGACTGTACAGCAGATAAGTACGGAAGGATCCTCTATTATACAAGCAATAACGGCTTTGAATGGAAGTTTGTCAGTATCCTGGCAGAGAATGACGGGAGTCTCGGACGGGCATGGGAATGCCCGGATGTATTTGAGATCGACGGGAAAACAGTGATACTGGTCAGCCCGATGGAGATGACCGGTACAGATGAATTCCTCTGCGGCAACAGTACGTTGTGCATGATCGGTACGGTGGACCGGGAGACCGGAAACTTTAAGGTCGAAAGCAGACAGACGATCGACTGCGGCATTGATTTCTACGCAACGCAGACACTGCTGAACGAAGACGGCAGACGCATCATGACTGCCTGGATGCAGAACTGGGATACGATCGTATTCAACGGTGAAGACCTGAAATGGGAAGGACAGATCATCCTGCCAAGAGAGCTGTCGGTCAAAGACGGGAGACTGTATCAGAAACCGATCCGTGAACTTGAACAGCTGAGAAAAGGCAGACTGGAGTACAAACAGATCAATGTCAGCGACAGAATGACACTGAACGGTGTGCGCGGCCGTACGACAGAGCTGATCGTTGAGATCGCTCCGGAAACAGAAGACAGTCTGGAGATGTTTGAGATACGTCTGGCAGAGAAGGGTGAACTGTATACTTCTCTGATCTACCGTCCTCATGAACAGACGCTGGAATTTGACAGAAGTCACTCCGGTGCCAGAAAGAATGTAACTCATGTCAGAAAATGCAGGATAGATGATCCGGGAGAGAAGCTGAAACTGGATATTATCCTGGACAGATACAGCTGTGAAGTCTTCATCAACGACGGCAGACAAGTCATGTCCAATGTGATCTATACGGATCAGGAAGCTGTGGGTATCAGCTTCAATGCCCGCGGTTATGCCGTGATGGATCTTGTCAGATACGGACTGTCTGCAGAGTAATCGGAAATGATGACCCTGGATCTT
>CADBMY010000228.1 GCA_902795905.1 uncultured Erysipelotrichaceae bacterium | reverse complement strand
CTTCAGCGCACCGGCCTGTCCTGCGCATTCCAGCGTATCGAGATCAATGATCGTGATACCGCCGTCAAGCTCACCGATATAGAGGTACTTGTCATCTGCCGTGCAGTTGCCGATACGGCTCAGATTGCCGTCAGCGACAGCCAGCAGTTCACCGTCTCTTGTGAAGCACTGTACACGGCCGTTTTCACGGTCGGATACCCACAGACGGTTGTACTTGTCGAGCAGTACGGAGTGAACAACTCTGAACTGACCGTATTCGGAACCCGGCTCACCCCAGGATCTGATCAGATTTCCATCCTTGTCAAAGATATGCACAGCACAGTTGCCGTAGCCGTCAGCTGCGAAGTATTCGCCGTCATCTGCCTGGATCATTGCACACGGTGTGTTGAACGGCTCACCTCTGCGGACGACACTCTGGAACTTGGCATTGGATGCCGGATTGTGGTTCCACTTTGTCTCGATCGGCTTCAGGCCGAGGGGCTCCATCTTTGCCCATGCTTCTGTATCGTAACCTGTATCGGACGGTACATTCCATGTGCCCCATGTACGCAGGCAGTTGCCTTCAGGATCGATCTCCTTGACGACATGAGAACGGGAATCCGTGATCAGGAATGTATGTCTCTTTGTTTCAAAGATCGCATGTGTCTTCGTGAATTCACCGGCAGCGATCGTCTTGATGTAGTTTCCGTCCTTGTCAAAGACAACAACGGGATACTCTTTCTTGCCTGTTACGGCATAGAACAGACCGTCAGAAGCCCATGTGGCATTCAGAACTGTATATGCAGGCAGTTCTTCCGGCCATTTCAGCCATTCACGGTCTACTTCGTATGTATTGGGACCAAGTGTGATTCTGTTTTCATCTTTCAGTGTGCGTTCACCGCAGCATTCAATGTGTTTCATGGTTCTCCTTATATACTTGCTTTACTATGGCGCAGAGACCGCCTCGGGACGGCAGATGAGACGGCCTCCGCATATTCACAGGGCTGAGGGGCAACAAAGGTAATCAGCATTTTGTTTTCATTGAAAAGAGGTATTTCCAAGCCCTGATGAACACTGAACAGTGCTATTTCAGCATTTTTTCGTAATTGTACTTGAGGTCGACATCGATCATGGACATCCCGTTTCTGAGATCTCTGATCATGTTATCTTCCTTCTCGCAGAGAGCTTCCGCCTTCTCCAGGACCTCATCCAGATGCTCCCAGGGAACGATCACAACACCGCTGTGATCGCCCATGACAACATCACCGGGATGAACCTCCACGCCGGCAAAGCTGATCGTTTCGTTCGTGCTTTCCTCTACTGCCCTGCCGCGTGCCGTAGCTACGACCGTTCCGCGGGCGTATACAGGGAAGCCGATCTCGATGCAGTCATCGATGTCTCTGGATGCACCGTCAATGACGACGCCGCTGACACCCTTCATCTTGGCACCGTTGGCAAGACATCCGCCCCAGCAGGAGATATTCAGCTTGCCGTCATTGGCAATGATGATGACATCTCCGGGATCGGCTGCCTCAATGGCTCTGATACCGAGGTGGTGCTTGGGTGTAACACCGTCAAAGGGCTTCAGCTTGACCGTTACGGCTCTGCCGACGATCTTGCCCCAGCTTTCGATAACGGGACGGATACCGTAGGTGGCACCTGTCAGTTTGTAAGCATCCAGAGCGTCACTCAGATTTGTCGTTGACAGTCTTTCGAGGCGGGCTCTGTATTTCTCATCAAATTCAGACATGACAGCTCCTTAGTAAACGAAGAAACCGTCCTGTGCGATCGGATAGATGTGCTCGTAGGCTTCTGCGTACTTGCAGCCCTGACGGCCGAAGCTTCCGGCATTCTGGGCACGGTACTGGGCACGTCTGACATAGCTTTCTGCCAGCGGTGCCTTCAGTTCGAAGGTAGCCATGGCAGCCTTCTTTGTCTCGATCACATCGGTAATATCGACAAAGAGGTTCGGGTTGAAGCCGTTGACTTCACTGGCATGAGGCTCGAAGCAGAAGATCGGTGCTCTTTCCGCCGGCTTTGTATCACCGATGAAGATACCGTGTCCTGTCGCTGTTTCCAGGCTCATGACAACATACGGGAAGATGGTTCCGTGATCAGGATTCAGGATATCCTTCTCATGGTGTGTGAGGATCAGATCAGGTCTGCATCTGCGGATGTATTCCGCCAGCTTGTATACCTTGTCTCTGGTGATCTCAAACTGATAATCCTGCATGTCCCAGATCTCCCAGTGGCTGACACCGAGAATATCCATGGCCTTGCCGAAGTCCTTGAATCTCTGTTCCTTGGCAGTTTCGATCGTATAGCCTGCCTTGAAGAGTTCGTTGGCTTCGCCGCCTGTACCGTATGTAACGACGATTACTTCTACCGTACCGCCGAGTTTGACGTGCTTGGCAACGGCACCGGAGCATCTCCAGAGAACATCACCGGGATGGGCACCGACAACAAGCATCTTCTTTCCTGTCATATCTGTCATTATCTTATTCCTCCGTATTTTTCAGTATCATCTGCCATTTGATCCCGTTTTCATCAAAGATGTTGCTTACGTACCTGCCTGAGCTCTTT
>CADBMY010000227.1 GCA_902795905.1 uncultured Erysipelotrichaceae bacterium | reverse complement strand
TTCTTCCAGTGCCGGCAGAGCTTCCCCGCTGCCGTAGAAAAGCAGATCTCCCTGCGGTTCCTTCCAGCCAAGATAGCCATCCGCCAGAGTCAGTGTACCGTTAGCTTCATCCAGTTCTCCGGCAAAGATGATATCACTTGTACGCTGTGCATGACGCTGCGGTTCTTCCCTGATATCACAGAGTCCTTCCATGACGATATACGGCTTGTGCTTCGGGTTCAGCTTTGCGTCCATATATTCGGTCAGGAAAACATAGGCATCACAGAGCTTGACGATGCCGTAGAACAGTCTGGCATAGAACCTGCTGTCGGTGAAGTGTTCCGGCAGGTCGGTGATCACACCGATCGAAGGTATGCCCGCCAGTCTGCAGGCAAGCAGTGTACCGATGCCGTCATCGATCGACAGGACATCGATCAGATAACATCCGGGTCTATGCACCAGCACCCCGAAGAAAGCACTGAACAGATGATACAGATTCTTTACACCGGGCAGTGCCAAAGACAGATGATATCTGTACATGCCGTCTGCCGGCAGTTTTTTCACTTTGTAGTCCACAATAGCCGGAGAAGCCAGCACCGAGGAAAGACAGGTGATGTCGTATCCCTGATCACGGAAGCCTTCTGCGATCAGACGGTTGAACTTCTGCGCCTGCTGTCCGGGTTTCTCTGCTTTTGTATAGATCTTCCGGTACTGATCCACAGCCACAAGATTGGAGATCAGATATACCTTATCCGCATGTTTATACTGTGCATACGCATAGCCTAGCAGTGCTGCCACCGCCCATGTTGAGATCTTGTCGGTAAACAGCACGAAGATATCAAAGAGATCCGCAAACAGGATACCGATGATGAAACAGCGCAGGATCCGGTCAAGTTTCTGTGAACTATAGATCAGTTTCTTGCCCAGTGCCGCAAAGCCAATGATCCCGGTGATACCGGTCATGGATATGATATTGATGATATTGTTATGGGCATTGGTATATGTGCGGTAGCGGATCAGCGTGCTGTAATCCAGCAGTTCTGCCGCCGGGTGGATATTGTTCAGACCGACCCCGAACCACGGACGCAGACGGAACAGATCAACGCATTCCTTCCACAGGATCGAACGGTTTCCGGTCAGGGCATTCAGTACATCTCCGGCTCCGTAGCCCTGTGAGAACATCGTCATCTTATACACCGTAGCAGCTACCCCGAGACCGCCGAAAACAAGTGTGATCAGTCCTGCATATCTGCGCAGTTTCCGGGAACTTGCGCCGAGAGCGAAGATCAGCGCAAAGACGATCAGACCAAGGAAGACGGAACGGCAGCCGCTGAAGACGATACCGATCAGCTGCACCGCGATATTCAGCCAGAGGAAGACCTTCGGCATCTGTTTCTTCTCCAGAAGATACAGGGAAAGACAGAGTGACACAAATGCATTCAGTCCCATCTGATTGCTGTTGCGGTAGTAGCCGCCAAAGACAAAGTGAGAATAGTCACGTATCCAGATCTCCAGCTGTTCCCCGCTCAGAGACAGAAAAGGAAGACCGGTAAAGCGGCAGTATGTACCGACAAGCAGTGACACAAAGGTAATGACAAACGTGACCGCTGCCGTCCCCGCAAACATTCTTCGTAAAGCCCTGCCGACTTCTTCCATGTCTTCATCACCGGCATACATGATACATCCGCCCAGGAAGATAAACAGATCCAGAAGTCCGGAAACACCTCTGTTGATGCTGAAGAGATCTCTGTTTACCAGCTGACCGAGCAGTAAGATCACAGCCAGATATACTTCCGTACGGTATCTGCGGAAGAAGCTCCCCTTCCGCTTCACCAGTACGTAACATGCATAAAAGAGTGTATACAGCAGTGTAATGTAAAACAAAAACTGAAGATCTATGCCCAGAAAATCGCTGACATATCCCGAGACGGGAATGATCCACACCAGTAACAGCTGCAGTATCTTCAGTTTTGTGCTTGTATTCATGTACTATATTATATCCTATTCACAGGGGATTTCTTCTCTTACTTCCGCTTCTTCACGAGATGATAGATATTCCGCAGAAGATCATACGTTCCCGTCTTATGCGCCGTTTTCAGGATCACTCCCTGTATTCTGGCAATACGCCTTCTTCTGGCCTGGATACGTTTGATCTCAGGGTCTTCCTGTCCGGCACTGCTGAGGACAAGATCGATCAGTTTCAGATCATCCCTGTCTTTCCCTTCACCGCGGTTTTCCTTGAACTTCTTTACTGTCTCCAGGGTCAGGAATCTGTTTCCGAAATACGTAAATGTCTTCTCCGGATCGTACAGTGCCTCATCCATCGTGATACCGTAGAGATCAAGATACTTGTTATGGGAGTTCTCATCTTCTTCCGTACACAGATAATCCAGATCGTCTGCCTCCCTGATACCGTATAACGCAAGCACGATCGAACCTGTGTAGACCGTTGTCTGCGGATCGTGCTGCGATGTCTCTTCCAGCAGTTTGAACGTATTCTTAAACTTCAGGGGCTGGCAGGCGTTCATGAAACGCAGCGTCTCTTTTGAAAGCAGGATCTCCGCCATTTCTGCGGTCTCTTCATCGTTGTCTGTCGCGTGCATCGAATGTTTCTCAAGCTTGTAGATATCACGCATCTCTTCCTTGATCTCTGCCAGATGATCGAATTCTTTTGTCTTCACAAAGAATACTCTGACCGGATCAAAGGTCGGAAAGCACGGCACCAGCTTGCGGTATACACCCGAGAAGCCGTCTTCGTCATGATTCTGAGCCCAGGAGTATTCCCGGTAGATCTGCGCAAGATAGTGGAAAGCACCGTTCTCACTGAAAGTGATCTCCTTTTCATAGAAAACTGTAAAGTACCTGTCGATCAGGGCACGGAGCTCTTCATCATGTCCTTTGGCACTCGGCCAGAGATTGATACATACGTTGTGATCCGTCATCCGGATATACTGCAGGACGATCTCATCGAGATACGTTTCTTCCATTGCCCTCTCCCGGAAGAACCGGTAATCGTAGCAGTCATACTCTGCTGTTACGGGAAGCTGGATCACGGTCACCGGCAGTCCCAGTGCTGCTGCACAGGCTGTACGGTGGGCACCATCCATCAGGCACATGTCCTTATCTACCGGGATCGGCAGCTGATCACTGCGGTATCCGTTTTTCTTCATGTCTTCATACAGTTCGTGAAAAGACTGCAGGAAGGCTTCCCTGCCTGACTTATGACTTCCGGCTTCGACAAAGGAATCCCTGGTCATGACCCGGATATGTTCCAGATAGAGATTCTCGGCATGTTTCGGACATTTATCTTTCAGTTTCAGATACAGGTATTTGGCGATGACATCCAACCGTTTCGGTCCAAGCAGTTCACGGGCATCGACTTCCCGCACGATAAAGACCATATCATCATTCAGGTGATATGCGTCATAGACAAACGGCGATGTCAGTTCACTGAGTTTCTTCATTGGTATGTTTACTCCGGATAATATGCTTGTAGATAAAACTTCTCATGCGGTTGGGCATCAGTTTCTGCAGAATAATACGTTTTGCCATGTTTTCGGCATAGATACTGCGGGTGATGATCCCTTCCTTCAGCAGGATATCCTGTATGCCCTTCTCACTGCGGAAGTATACATCTCCGCCTCTTCTTGAATACAGCTGATCATCTGTACGTACATCTACCAGCACATCCTTCAGGTTGCGGAATACGCAGCCTGCCTTAGCCATATCGATCCACAGCAGGTAATCTTCATTGTAAAGGAAGTCTTTATAGTTTCCTGCCCGCAGTACTTCACTGCGTTTGTACATGACCGTCATGTGGTTGAACGGACAGCGTTTCTTCATGTATGTTTTCAGCTCATCATTGGTTTCGGGACAGATGCGGAAACCGGTCTCATCATTGATATCATCACCATTAAACTCACGGATGGCTCCGCCGCAGACAGCCGTTTCCGGTTCGTCAAGAAATACGTTCAGCTGTTTCTCCATGCGGTCGGGACGCGAGATATCATCACTGTCCATGCGGGCGATCAGTTCGTTGCGGCATGCCTCAACACCTCTGGCGAGCGAAGGCCCAAGGCCAAGATTCTTCTCATTGGTCAGGATCCTGAACAATCCCGGATAGTCCCGGTCATAGCGCTGAAGCACTTCATCCAGTTCCGGTGTCAGGGGACCGTCACGGACAACGACGATCTCATCCGGCATCTCTGTCTGCATGACGATACTGTTGAGTGCCTGATCAAAATATGCAGGTTTCTCCCTGTAATATACCGAAATCAATACACTGTAAGGCTGTATGCTCATCATATTCTCTTTGTACATTGTATCACTTGTGGGATTCTTTACGCAGCAGCAGTGCCGCTATCGGACGCTGGATCAGACCGTGTGCCGCTTCTGCCGTCAACAGACAGACAAGCAGTGAAATACCCAGTGTCATATATGATTCATCCGCGTATCCGAAATGTCTGCCGATCATGCGCCCGAATACAAAACCGTAAAACTGTGCCAGATAGAAGCCGTAGGTAATACTGCCGAGATGCCGGATCGGCGCTGCCAGGAAAGCCGGCATGCGCAGCTCCGCGGAACTCCAGAAGATCAGGATAAAGATCGGCATCACCAGTCTTGTGAACGAAGCCGGAACACCTCCGTAATAACCGTAGTTGACCCAAATGGTCAGGGCATGGAACAGCAGGATATACTCACCCAGGATAACTGCCGGAAAGCGCATGACCTTGTATATGCCCAGCCGGCGGATCTTGGCAAACAGGCTTCCGGCAAGGATGCCGGCGGTAAACTCCAGAAGACGGAAGAACGGGTTGGTATATAGCGTATACAGTTCAAGACGCTCATTCAGTACATATGCATACCAGCTGAAGAAATAAACAACTGCCAGCCAGAAGACCTTCGTTCCTGTGCGGGAGGAACGAATCAGTGTGAACAGATACGGGAAGACCATGTAGCACACCAGCATGCATGAGACAAACCAGGTGCCGCCGTTATGCGACATCGTCCAGAGTGACTGAAACAGTGACTGTACACCGAGAAATTCTGTCGGGATAAGCATCAGTTCGACCATGAATCTCTCTTTTCCGTAGGATTGGATCACATGTACGACCGCAATCACAAGATACAGCGGCATCAGACCGATCAGACGTTTCTTCAGGAAGAGTTTGACATTTACAGGATCCTGCAGATCCCTGTTTTCATAGCCCAGCGCCAGCACAAAACCGGACAGGATAAAGAATCCCGTCATAT
>CADBMY010000226.1 GCA_902795905.1 uncultured Erysipelotrichaceae bacterium | reverse complement strand
GCACGGGGTCATGGACAGGGAACTGAACGGACAGCCTCTGCCCTCCGGATATGCGCTGCAGCACCCGCAGGATTACCTGACAGCCCTTCGTGAAAGCGTACACGGTGTCATGAAGGAAAGCGGTATCCAGCCGGAACAGATCATCGGCATCGGTCTGGACTTTACCTCCGCTACAATTCTGCCCGTGAATGAAGAGCTGGTCCCCTTATGCATGACAGAAGAATTCCGGAATGAACCGCATGCCTATGTCAAACTGTGGAAACACCATGGTGCCGAGGCCGAAGCAGAGTATATTGACCGCATCGCAAAGGAAAGAAAAGAAGCCTGGCTGACTTCCCACGGCAATATGGTCTCCTCTGAATGGACCATACCGAAAGTGCTGGAGACCCTGCACCACGCCCCTGCCGTATATCGGAAAGCCCAGTATTTCCTGGAAGCCATGGACTGGCTGACATCCTGTATGACCGGTAAGGTATCCGCATCCCTTTGCGGTGTCGGATACAAGATGCTGTACCATCAGGGTCACTTCCCTGATCCTGCATTCTTCGCGTCCCTTGACCCGGCATTATCTTCCTTCATTGCCGACAAATTTCCGAATACGATCCTGCCGATCGGTTCCTGTGCCGGTACCCTGACAGATACCATGGCAGAGCAGTTAGGCCTCTGTCCCGGTATCCCGATCGGTACAGCGATCATTGATGCCCACAGTTCCGTACCCGGATGCGGTATCCATCAGGCCGGTGATCTGATGATCATCATGGGCACCTCCTCCTGTCACATGTTACTGACGGAGAATGATGCTGAAATACGCGGTATCCAGGGTATTGTCAGGGACGGTATCCTTCCCGGTTTCTACGGCATTGAGGCCGGTCAGCCCTGTACCGGCGATCTGCTGGCATGGGTCGTCGAAAACTGCCTGCCCGAGAGTTATATCCGGGAAGCGCAGACACGAAAGATCAGCGGCCATCAGCTGCTGACCGATAAGCTATACGGATATCATGCCGGAGACAGCGGACTGCTGGCTCTTGACTGGTTCAACGGTGTGCGTACACCGCTGATGGACTTTGACCTGAACGGACTGATCCTCGGACTGAACCTGCAGACAAAACCGGAAGAGATATATCTCTCAATGATCGAAGCTACTGCCTACGGCACAAGACTGATCATCGAAGAATTCGAAAACAGTCATGTCCCGGTGCACAGGATCATCCTCAGCGGCGGTATCCCTTCCCGCAATTCCCTTGTCGCAAAGATCTACGCAGATATCCTTAACCGCCCTGTGATCACGTCTGATAACATGCAGGCAAGTGCTGCCGGTGCGGCGATGCTGGGAATTGCGGCTGCTCCGAAGGAGATCACAGGCTATCATGACCTCAATGAGATCACAGCTGCCCTCGGCAATACCGGAAGTAAGATCGATCTTCCCGATCCCGCCCAGGCCGAGATCTATGACCGGCTCTACGAAGAATACCGCAGACTGTACCGCTATTTCGGCGAAGGCAGCAATAACGTGATGCTCATGCTTGCAGCCCTGCGCCATCGGCACTGAATCATATACTAAAGGACACTCACGTGTCCTTTTAATTATCACCTTGCGCCAGTGTCCGGCAGAATTCTTCAAAAGCCAGTACGGTTCCGGGCTTTTCAAATGAATACTCCTGTATTTTTCCCTTATCTTTTTTCCAGTACAGATACAGCCATGGCCCGCTGTCTCCTGATGAAGCATCCTCCTGCCGTCTGATGACCGTACCGCCATTCAGGTATGACATCAGTTCCTCCCATTCTTCGGCAGTCAGTTCTCTTGTGCCGGCAGCGGTTGTATCCTTCTCTGTCAGCGGACCGTAATTATTCTTCTTTTCTCTGGTCTCATGGAAGAACATATATCTGTTATCTTCAGCATAGAAATGATATCTCTGGTATCTGGCATTGAAGTTGATATTACTGTAGGTATAATAGAACTCCGTTACTTCCTCCGGTTTGATATCTCTGCCGACAACAAATGCTTTCTTACATCCGTATAATCCGCATGCCATCAATGCCGCAAGCAGTACTTTCACTATCCGTTTCTCCCTGTTTATATTCATGATCCCGCTCCTCATACATGGCCAAAGCAGATCAGGTCTCTCCTGTCTTCATTATACAGGAGTATACCAGACGGAATATGCCGGGGATAACTGATATATATATACTTCCGGGCACAGCTTTTCATCTTCTTGTACATATCCTGTACCGCACCGGCTTCATGATCGATCCCGCTCAGTACCTCTTCCTGTTTCAAACGAAAAACTGAATGTCATTCAGACACTCAGTCCCTC
>CADBMY010000225.1 GCA_902795905.1 uncultured Erysipelotrichaceae bacterium | reverse complement strand
GGATCCTGTTCCAAAAGACGCGAAGAGAGATATTCACTCTCCGGGGTATCATTGACAAAGATATACCAGGCATCCCGGGGATGTGTCTTCAGTTTGAGCCAGGGCATGATCACACCCTTGAACAGTAATACAGCGGTACCGACCAGTACAGCCAGTAAGCCAAGACTGAATAACTGGAAGATGACACCGATGATCCTGCCGATTCCGGTGACGGGATAGAGATCACCGTAACCTACGGTCGTTAAGGTCGTCAGGGTATACCAGAAGCCATCCGCATAGGTATGAATGACACCCTGCTCAGCCTGCGACTCCACCCTGACAAGCAGGAATAACAATACCAGATATCCTGCCGCAAACAGCGGTATATATTTCCACGGTCTGTTTCTGTTCATGAAGCCATCTCCTCTTTCAGCATCTCCGGGATCATCCGGATATTATCCTTATCCATTTCCTGATAGTTCTTCCGTATACCGGTAAGCTCTTCCTCTTTCTTATCCAGGGCAGGCAGTTCTTCCCAGGGGACCATACAGGCGTGAGTTCTTGTACACTCATCTTTGTTGACGCGCAGATCTTCGCCGTTCCGCTTTCTTTCCGCCCGCTGTATAAACTGGGCATCACTCATCTTCTGATATCTCATACAGGCGTGGAAGGCGACCCAGCGCATGTGTTCGGCTTCACCAAGTGTATTCAGCAGGTCTTCATCCTGCAGGAAGATACCGTTTGCCGCATCTTCTTTACGGAGAGAAGCACTGTACAGTATGGCATCGAGGAAGTCGGCACTAGCCCGGCAGCTCATCCGGCTGAAGTAATCACAGTTCTGCCAGTCTTCTTCCGCAGTATTTCCTTCATTCCGGTGATACTGATGATTTAGGATCATCGCTCTATGATCAAGCGCAGTACTATCGAGGATCTGCGGGGTAAAGATCCCGGTCTTTTCCGGTACACCGGTCTCTTCGTTCAGACGTGTGATGCCGGAGGCAGAGCACTGTATAACTTCGGCATGAGAACCGGCTTCCCGCAGAAAGTTTGTCAGTTCCTGTGCGATCTCACCGTTTTCCTTTTCATTACCGGTGCAGACAGCAACATAGTTCAGGGTATTCCGTTTCGCATACAGATAATCATAGAAGCTGATACTGCGGGCATTCTCCTCACGGAATTCAATGTTATACAAGTCACGGAGTCCGGGATACTTATACAGGAAACTGCCGGCTCTGGCAGCGAAGGCATCCTCAACAACAACAGCGTGGAAGTGACTGCGGCAGAACTGTCCGTTCATGATCAGATATCTGAGGACAGCCTGGCCGGTGCTGCCGAAGCCGATGACGACAGCTTCAAAGTCTTCTTCGGCATGTCCTCTGCCGTCAAAATGCATTGTGTAATACGGCGGCTGTTTGAGCATCAGGACTCTTGCGGCAAGCTCTGCCGGTTCAAAGATCTCTGTACTGCCGTAGCCGTAACTATTCTGTGAAACCTGCAGCAGACGTCCATCGGCGGCATCATCACCCAGCATCGTCAGCGATGTCAGCCGGGGCTCCATACCTGCATCCTGCAGTGCTTTCTTCATCTCTTCCGCATACTGCAGGTTTTTGCCGGTATCTGTACTGAGCAGATAAACAGACAGTTTACGCTCACCGCGGGGGAAGCCGAGCCGGCGCAGGAACGAAGCATCCGGATGCAGAGCTTTACCATCCGTAAAAAGGATACTGCCCATCTGCAGGATACGGTTTTCCGGACTCTGGTCCTGTCCGATAAAGATGACGACTCTGTCTTTTCGCTGCATCTTTTCACCGAAACTGAGCAGATCACTGTCGGTGCCGCAGATCAGGACCGTATCCCTGCGGTTGAGCAGGGTCAGGTTAATGACTCTGAGCAGCCGGGAACCGACAGCCGTAACAAGGGCACCGGCTGTACAGTACAGCGCACCAAGATGGACAAGGTAGATCACGATCTGCATACCCGGACTCTGCAGAGCAGGCGCAGCACTGACTGCACTGATCTCATTCCTGCCCAGAAACATGCAGAAGACCGCAAACAGCGAACGCATCACTGCCTGTGGGATATTGCCGATGATGACGGAATAGCCGTAGCCGTAGATCACAGCCCCGAGAACACCGATCGGAAACATGATCCGTCCGATCAGAGCTGCACTGAGCTTTGGCTGAAAACCAAGAGAGACAAGCATTAACAGAAAAAGAGAACCTGTAAGCAGGATTACAATCAAAGAAATCATATGTGTTTACCTCTCCTGTACTAATGCCTGATCATATTACTGATCTGTGCCTGTGCCGTTTCCGCGAGTTCATCAACCGAACGCCGCGGGAAGACACCGATATATCTTCGCATCCCGGGATCCCCGTCACGATAACTGTATACAGCGATCTCATCCCTGTCCGGAAGGTACTGCAGAGCCTGCCGGGGTACCGATACTGCCGGTCTGCTCATCCATTCCTGCAGATCGATCATCTCCATCATATCCTGACAGTATACCGCCAGGAAATGCCCGTATTCCGCAAAACGGAACGAAGAAGGACCGACATACCGCTGTTCTGTATAGGACATCTGAACTTCATGCAGGACCTCTCCCTGTATACTGATATTCTGCAGGATGCCGCCGGGATAGCACAATACCAGTGTATTATCGTTTAGCCAGTGCATGGCCCATACACTTCTGCCGGCAAACGGTATGCGGCTCTGTATCTTTCCCTGCACATCGCTGATCAGGACCGCACCGCTGCCGCTGAGGGCACACAGAGTTCCCTGGGTATTCCAGATGCCGGGAAGATTTCCGGCAGTGCTGTCTTCAATGATCTGCACGCTGCCGTCTTCCTCGCGAATCAGTACGGAGCGTACCTCGTGCCCGGGTTCGCTGACCTTGGCCCAGAGCATCCCCTGGCCGGAGATGGAAAGGGCAGAAAGATCACCGGCATAACTGCCGTCAAGCAGTGTCTGTCCGGGACTCAGCTGTACATTGATCACGGTTTCTTCACCGCTGAAGATATCAAGACAGCGGATCACATCCGGCTCTTCATAACCATGGTAATACAGCCTGTTATCATGCAGGATGACATTGGCAAGCACCGCATATTGTGCTTCCAGCATCTCCCGCTTTGTACGCACCGGATCATCTTCACCATAGAGATCGGCATAGATCTGCAGGATCCCTGCATCATAGTAGTAATCACGCATGTGCAGCGGTATCCGGGCTGTGATCTCTCCTGTGGAGATCGTCTGCAGGATGGCATTCATGTCTCCCGTATCCGTACGGATATGCAGAAAGACAGCAATATCTTCGTACTGTCCTAAGAGGACCAGGGCATCCTCATCATCGTAATTCACGGTATAGATCTGTTTTCTGCTTACGGTATCATATCCGTTCAGTACCGTACCGGTCCGTACCGCCAGATACGGTCCGTATACCAGACTCTGATCAGGTATCTCTGTTTTTCCGTCACCTTCATACAGGGACAGTTGATGATCATAGAAGTTCTCATAGACCATCACATTACCGTCCTTCAGGACATAGTAACGATCATTCTGAACCATCGGTTTTGTATCAGTGATCATGGCAGTAATATCCTGCGGGAAGATCTGTTCCATGAAGATCTCACCGGTATCCATATGTACGATGGTGTCTTTACCGCCGGCAGTGATCAGGTGGATATAGGAACCGGGGGTTTCCGCAATGCATACGGGACTTTCGGTGATCTGCCTGTCTGTGTGTACAGAGCCATTTACAGGATCGATCAGACACAGGTGATCACCGGCTGTTACTAACAGGTACTT
>CADBMY010000224.1 GCA_902795905.1 uncultured Erysipelotrichaceae bacterium | reverse complement strand
TCTGAGACAGGCATCGACATCCAGCGACTGCCGCATCGTATGCATGACCTGGGCTGCGATCGCACTGCCCAGTGCATATGTCGGGAAGTAGCCGAAAGAAGCATCCGACCAGTGCACATCCTGCAGGATCCCCATACTGTCATCGGGCACATCGACACCGAGATACTCCTTATACAGCCGGTTCCATGTCTGATCAAGACCGTCTGTACCAATCGTCCCGGTAAAGAGTCCCTTCTCCAGTTCATAGCGGATCACGATATGCATCGGATAGGTCAGCTCATCTGCCTCCGTACGGATCAGTGACGGAGATGACGCATTCACGGCATCGGTGAATTCCTTCGCTGTGATGCCCTGCAGCTGCTCAGGGAAGATCGCCTGCAGTTTCGGATACAGCACAGACCAGAACGCTTCCGTACGGCCCAGATAGTTCTCAAACAGACGGGACTGAGATTCGTGCATACCGCTGCTGATCGCGTGGGCAATGATCGTACCATCATACTTTTCATCAACATCATGTCCGTATGTCGCATGCCCCACCTCGTGCACGGTTGAAAGCACTGCCGATGCCACATTGTGCGGAAGATACTTTGTCGTCGTACGGCAGTCATTCCGGCTTGTTCCGCTTGTAAAGGGATGCTCGGTCTCGTTCTGATAGCCCCAGGATGGATCAAAGCGCAGGTAAGACAGAACCTCTTCCATGAACTCCTTCTGCAGAGATACCGGATACTCCCTGTACAGGAAATCCGTGCGCACCGGTTCAGCCCCGGTGACTTTCTGAATCAGCGGCACCAGTCTTTCCTTGACCTGTGCAAAGAAGACATCGTAGTCCTGCATCGTCATCCCGGGTTCGTAGTCATCCAGCATCTGATCGTATACCGGACGTGTATCCTGGCGGTATTCATAGCTCTTTCTGCTGTATTCGATCAATTGTTTCAGATAGGGCTCAAAGATACGGTAATCTTTTGCCTTCTTCGCTTCCAGCCAGGCTGTATAGGAATTGCTTCTGAGCTGACGGAATGCCACAAAGAAATCCTGCGGCATGTTGATGATCTTATCCAGTTCCTTATTCTCCAGTTCGATCATCTTTGCGGTATCTTCGTCCAGCCGGGCATCTCTGAGCTCCCGGATCAGTTCAACCATCTTCGGGTCTGTCTGCAGCGCAAACAGTTCCCCTGCCAGAATTGCTGTCCTTTCGTCTCTGTAGGCAGAACCTGCCGGCGGTGCTACCGTCATCTTGTCGATCTCAATGATCGTTAATGCCATCTCATATGCTGAGCACTTCTTTACCCATTCTCTGTACTGTTTTACTTTCTCTTCCGTGGTCATATAAAACCTCTTTCTTATGTCATCTATTCTACCAAATCACGGGACTGCTGAAAAACCGTGGTATAGTAAGTTTAGTTAATACGAGAGGAGATAATCACATGAGTTTTCCCAAAGGTTTTCTGTGGGGCGGCGCAACCGCTGCCAATCAGTATGAGGGAGGATATCTTTCCGGCGGAAAAGGACTTGCGGTAGCGGATACTCTGACCGGCGGCGACGGTATTCACGGTATCCCCAGAAAGTTCTATATTGAGCTCCCTGACGGCACGAAAACGACCGTAAACAACCGTACGGAAGAAGTTCCGGCAGGTGCCAAAGCGTATGTTGACCCTGATGTCTACTATCCGAGCCATGTCGCCACAGACTTCTATCATCACTGGAAAGAAGATATTGCCCTGTTTGCCGAGATGGGATTCAATGTATACCGTCTGTCGATCAACTGGACCAGGATCTTCCCCAACGGTGATGATGAAGAACCCAATGAAGAAGGTCTGCAGTTCTATGAGGATGTCTTCAGGGAGTGTCACAAATACGGCATCGAACCGCTGGTCACCCTGTATCATTTTGACTGCCCTCTGCATCTTGCCAATGAGTATGACGGCTGGGTAAGCAGACATACAGTTGATGCCTTTGAGAAATACTGCCGTACGGTCTTTACCCGCTACAAGGGTCTTGTTAAGTACTGGCTGACGATCAACGAGATCAATATCAATGCCAATTTCATGATGAACGGTGTACATGAGCACCTGACGAATAAGAAGAATGTCGAACAGGCCAGATGGCATCTGTTTATCGGTTCGGCCAAGGCTGTAACGATCGGTCATGAGATCGATCCCAATAACTTTATCGGTCTGATGATCGCACACGGTGCCAGCTATCCCTACACATGTGATCCTGAAGATGTCATGGCGGAAGTCATCAATGCCCACAGCCGCAAGTGGTTCTATGGCGATGTGCAGTGCCGCGGTTACTACCCGGAATATAAGCTGAAGGAACTGGAGCGTGAAGGTATTGAGATCGTCAAGGAACCCGGTGATGATGAACTGCTGAAGAAAGGTGTTGTCGACTTCTACTCGTTCTCCTACTACAGTTCTTCGGCGGTTGCGGCTCACCCCGAGAATATCGAAGGTGCTGAAGGCAACCAGGAAAGAGGTCTGAAGAATCCGTACCTGAAGCAGAGTGAATGGGGATGGACAGTTGATCCTGTCGGTCTGCGCATTAATCTTAACCAGATCTATGACAGATATCATCTGCCGATGATGGTCGTCGAAAACGGTCTCGGTGCTCTCGATACGATTGCTGAAGACGGTATGATCCACGATGATTACCGTATCCAGTATATTCATGATCACATTGTTGAGATGAAGAAAGCTGTAGAGATCGACGGTGTGAACCTGATTGGTTATACACCTTGGGGCCATATCGATCTTGTCTCTGCCGGTACAGGTGAGATGAGAAAGCGTTACGGTTTCATCTACGTTGATATGGATGATGACGGCAACGGTGATCTTCACCGTGAGAGAAAGAAGAGTTTCTACTACATCCAGAGAGTATACAAATCCAACGGTGAGGATCTAGATATCTAAGTACACAGGGTGCCGCAAGGCACCTTTTTCATACCCTGCCTGATCAGGCGTTGGAACTTGTGTACCGATTAAAAAAACCGGTTCCTGCATCATCCTGCAGGAATCCGGATCTTCATCTTCCTGATCAGTTCATTCTGCTGTTGCTCGTCTCGCTGCAAAAGAACTCGATCATTTCTTTTTCTTCTTCTGAGCCGGTGATCGTATCGATCAGATCGTCTGCCGGGATTCCGTATGCTTCCGAGATACGGCTGACAGCTTCCGCAACTGCCTGCGTCTGAACCAGAGCCGCAAACGCCGCCAGTTCACCAAAGCTTTCCGGAAGCCTCTCCTGTTCCAGTATTTCCTGAATCGAATCCAGTTCCGGAGTGTCGTCAATATCATCCTCAGGATCCGCACTTTCATCTGGTATGAATGTTTCAGAAAATGTATAGAATTTAAGCTTTTCCTGTACCGCTTCTTTCTCAAACCGATAGAGATCCTGATCACCCGCCATTTCCATCAGATATTCATTAGCTATGAATTCCGGATCATCCCATGCAGAGCGGATCTGATCATATCCGTAAATTCCTCCTACATCCTCGATCAGATTATCACCTTTATATTTTAAAAGTGTCGGATAGTTATATGCATAATAATCCATGATCTCTTCCTGCTGGATCATGAACTCCCAGTTATCTCCGAAATCATAGGTATAAATAAATCTTTTATCTTCTTCAAATTCCTCGAGACAATGTCTGGCCATGATCAGATGCGAATCCCAGCCGTAATTATCCATTTCTTCCCACATCGTCTGATCCAGATTCGGAAAACGGAATTCTGCCATATGATATCCTTCAAAACCGAAAAGATCCTGTATGATTTTGGAAAATTGATCAAATCCGGCTGCTGCGGGCACAATGATCCGTCTCCAGATCGGCGGATGGCTGTTTCTCAGAGTGATCTTAAAACGATATGCTTTCATATTGAACCTCCCTGTTTTCAAGGTATCATCCATCAGTAACAAACTCTGTATAAGACACATCATCATGTGTATAGTCATTATTATCTGTACCATGCAATAATGGTACTTAAAGATGTAATACCAAAGCGGGTATTACTGCTGATCTGCAGCCTGCTGTTTCGGCTTTGCCGGAGGCCAGACATCCGTCGGTTCCTGATTGCGCTTTTTGCCGAGGATATATGTGATCACACACGCAG
>CADBMY010000223.1 GCA_902795905.1 uncultured Erysipelotrichaceae bacterium | reverse complement strand
GCTGCCGGGCAATACCGTACAGCTGAATGTGACAGAAAAACAGCCCGTAGGCTACCGTTATGAAGAAGACGGTCCCTATATCCTGACTGCGGACGGCAGTCATTTTCCGCTGACAAGCGAGTATATGACCGTGATCAGCCGGGTGCCTCTGATCGAAGGATTTACCGAGGAAGATCAGACACATAAACTGGTCAATGCACTGTCTCAGCTCAGCCGTACGATCATCGGTGAGATTGCTGAGATCGATCAGTACAGTCTTGATTATGATGATGAAGTCATGGAGATCCAGATGCGTGACGGCGGGTACTTCTTCAGCGGATATTACAGTATCGAACTGGTCAATCATTATCATGAGATCTATATGAATCTCACTGATAAGGGGAAATGCCTGTTTGCGGACTCCGGCAGTAAGATCGCCTATTCCAAGGCATGTCCGTGGAATGAAGTGCCGACAGAGTATGTATACTGGCTGGATGATCAGGGGAATCCGCTGCTGAACAAGTGGGGAGATAAAGCTGTTGTCCACTATTACCATGACGCCAACGGTCACTTCTATCTGGATGAACAGGGGAATAAGATCGTGATACCGATCGATGAGTATGCGCAGGATATCCGTGATCCTAATTTTGAAGAAAACTTCCTGGCTGGTTATTATGCGACAGGTGAGCTGGTGATCCCGCCTGAAGAAGGCGAAGAGGAGAACCCGGAAGCTTCTCCGGAGGCTTCTGCAGAACCTTCAGCAACGCCGGAAGGTTGAGTATACAGGGTATTTTATGATAGTATTTGAACGTTAAGGAGATATATCCATGACAGTAGAAAAGAAGACAAATTACGGAAATATTACCGTTACTGAAGAAGCTGTTGCCTCCCTTGCCGGCGGTGTGATCACCGAGTGCTACGGGGTTGTCGGCATGGCATCCAAGAAAGTCCTGCGTGATGGTTTCGCAGAACTGCTGAAGAAGGAAAACTATACACGCGGGGTTGTTGTCAGAAGAACCGAGCGCGGGCTTGAGATCGATCTGTATATTATTGTCAGCTTCGGTGTAAAGATCAGTGAAGTTGTATCGGAAGCACAGAAGAAAGTGAAATATATACTTGAGAGATCACTTTCGGAAGAGATTGCTTCCGTCAATGTATTTGTACAGGGTGTACAGGTGGCAGAGTAAGAGGATATGGCTATGGATAAGATCAATGGTGCTGTATTCAAGGAAATGCTGATCAGTGGCTGTAACAACCTGAATAACAGAAAAAAGGAAGTTGACTCGCTGAATGTCTTTCCGGTACCTGACGGTGATACAGGCACAAATATGTCACTGACATTTAACAATGGTATCAGTGAGGTAAAGAAATCAGGCAGTGAGAGTCTGAGTGTCATTGCCAAGACACTGTCCAGAGGTCTCCTGATGGGAGCCAGAGGTAACAGCGGTGTTATCCTCTCACAGATCTTCAGAGGCTTTCAGCAGTCTGTCGGCGATCAGGAAGAACTGGATGTACAGGCATTTAACAAAGCGATGCTGAACGGCTCCAAACTGGCGTATAAAGCAGTCATGAGACCGGTGGAAGGTACGATCCTTACGGTTATCAGGGAATCCTCGGAGAGTGCGAATGCATATGTCGAGGCAAATCCTGAGTGTTCGGTCAATGAGTACATGGATGTCCTGTGCAAGGAAGCCAAGGCATCTCTGGATCATACACCTGAGTTACTGCCGATCCTGAAGGAAGCACGTGTTGTTGACTCCGGCGGCAGCGGACTTGTATCGATCTTTGACGGTTTCCGTGCTTATCTGATGGGAGCACCGATCATGGAAGGTGCCGGTACTTCCGAGACAGTCAAGAATGAAAAGGCATCCGGATACCGTACGGAATTCATCCTGAAACTGAGTGATCAGGGTATGCATCTGTTCAAGGAAGACAAGTTCCGCAACTCTCTGAGCAGGATTGGTGAATCCATGACGATCATCCAGGATGATGATACGGTCAAGGTCAGGATGAATACGATGCAGCCCGGTGAAGTGCTGAATCTCGGACAGAGATACGGTGAGTTCACACGTATACAGATCGATAATCTGAATGAGGAGCAGCATCCTTCGATCATCGAGACAGAACCTGAAGAACCTGCCGAAGCCAAGGAATACGGTATTATCACAGTCGCTGCCGGCAAGGGGCTTGTCAATCTGTTTACCGACTACCGTGCCGATGTCGTTGTATCCGGCGGACAGACGATGAATCCTTCTACAGAGGACTTTGTCAGTGCGATCCGCAGAATCAATGCTGAGCATATCTTCATTCTCCCGAATAACTCCAATATCATCATGGCTGCCCAGCAGGCTGCAGATGTAACGGAAGACAAGGATATTATCGTGCTGCCGACCAAGAGCATTCCTCAGGGTCTGAATGCATGTATAGCATTCAATCCCGATGCCGATCTTGAGACAAACAAGACACTGATGCAGGAAGCTGTCGACAATATCGTTACCGGTCAGATCACCTATGCAGTAAGAGATACGACCGTAGACGGCAGAGAGATCCACAACGGTGATTATATGGGGCTGAAGGAGAAGGATATCATCCTGACATGCCGGGATAAGGTGGAAGCCGCATGTGCACTGATCGATCAGATCTGTGATGAAGATACCGAGATCGTCACGCTGATCCGCGGTGAAGATGCCAGTGAAGAGGAAACGGAAGCGGTTCGCCAGTACATTGAGGATCACTATGATGTGGATATCGATGTACAGAACGGCGGACAGCCGGTATATTGTTTCATTCTCAGTGCTGAATAACATCAGGGACTCATCCGCAGGGATGAGTCTTTTTGTTGTATAATGCTAATCATGGAACTGCGGGACAAGAAACTGAAACTGACACCGAAGAGGATAGAACAGCTGAATAAACTGGGTATCTTTGACCGTGAATCGCTGATCACATATTACCCGTTTCGCTACGAGATCCTGAATCATTCTCCGGTAGATACATGGAAAGAAAAGGATAAGGTAACTTTTGAAGCAACTGTTGTCTCTGCGGTCAAGTCGTGGCGGTTCGGCAGAAACAGATCGACTGCCCGCTTTGAAGTCATGACCAATGATACGGTGCTGCAGATCACGATCTTCAACAGACCGTGGGCTAAGCAGCTGAAACTGAATGATACGATCACGATCACCGGTATCTATAACGGTAAGCACAAGGTAACAGCGCTCTCATACCGCAGTAAAGGTCTTGATGAGATCCCGGAGATCACACCGGTATACAGTACCAGGGAAGGCATTCGTCAGAATACGATCATTGAGTGTATCAGGCACGGTCTGGAATCGTGTACAGATGAGGATATGGACAGTATACCCGCAGAGATCATGCACATGTACAGACTGGAGCACAGGCTTGATGCACTGCGCATGGTGCACCAGCCGACATCACAGGAAGAGATCAAGCGAGCATACAGGACCCTGAAATACGAAGAATTCCTGCGTTTTTTTCTGGGTATTCAGTATATCCGTGCAGATGCGGATGCCGGTATCCACGGCAGCGCAAGAAAGGCAGACCGGGAGAAAGTGAGGAAACTGATCACCGATCTGCCGTATGAACTGACAGCGGACCAGCAGAAAGCTGTATCCGATATCCTGCAGGATATGGAAGCGGATAAGCCGATGTACAGACTTGTGCAGGGGGATGTCGGCTGCGGTAAGACAGCTGTAGCACTTATTGCCCTGTATGCCTGCGTTACAGCCGGATATCAAGGCGCATTGTTGGCACCCACGGAGATCCTGGCCCGTCAGCATGCCCACTCGCTCCGTGCGTTATTAGAGCCCTATGGCGTACACGTCGGTCTTCTGTATGCGGGAGAATCAAGTGCCGAGCGTCGCAGGCTCCTTGATGATACAGCCAACGGCAGTATTGATATTCTTGTCGGCACCCACAGTCTTCTGCAGGAGAATGTTTCCTTTCTGAAGTTGGGTCTTGTCATTGCCGATGAACAGCAGCGTTTCGGTGTCGAACAGCGAAGGGCCCTGCGTGAAAAAGGCATGCAGGCGGATTTCCTGCTAATGAGTGCGACCCCGATCCCGCGGACACTGGCTTCGACCCTGTACGGAGATATGGATATCAGTACGATCGAAACGATGCCTGCAGGCAGAAAACCTGTTGTTACAAAACTGATCACGGAGAACAGTTTCCGTTCTGTCCTTGATGAAGTGGAACAGGTGCTGGCGGAAGGGCATCAGCTCTATGTGATCTGTGCGGCAGTGGAAGAAAGCGAAGATTATGATGCCCGCAATATCGATCAGACTGCTGATGCGCTGACGAAGCTGTTTGCCGGCAGATATACCGTAGGCCGTCTGCACGGGCGGATGAAGAGTGAACAGAAACAGGCAGTTATGGATGCTTTCTATAGAAATGATATCCAGGTGCTTGTATCGACAACGGTTGTTGAAGTCGGTATGAATGTTGTCAATGCGACGGGAATGATCATCTATGATGCCGACCGCTTCGGTCTATCACAGCTGCATCAGCTGCGCGGACGTGTACAGAGAGGCAGTGAAGAAGGGCGCTGCTGGCTGCTGACGGACAGTCATGAGGAACATACGCTGGAACGTCTGAATGCGCTTGTCAGAACCGCAAACGGCTTTGAGATCGCATATGAAGATTTACGTCTGCGCGGACCCGGTGATATACTTGGTACAAGGCAGAGCGGTCTGCCGGACTTTATTCTCGGCAATATTATTGAAGACGCAAATATCGTTACGACGGCCAGAAAAGACGCTGAGATCATCTTTGCGGACAGAGATAATCCATCCTATGCAAAGATCCTGAAAGAAGTCAGAGACCGCAACAGCAGAAATTATACGTTTATTGATTAGGGGTAGATATCTTGAATATTATCGAATGGTTGGAAGACAGAAATATACATGTTCATGATGAAGATCTGATCAGGGAAGCCTTCATGCACAGTTCCTATGCCAATGAACACCGTGAACTGCATGATAATGAAAGACTGGAATTCATGGGTGATGCGGTGCTGCAGCTGTGGTCAAGCGAACACATCTTCCCGCTTGAACCGAAACTCAGCGAAGGCAAGATGACAAAACTCAGAGCCAATCTGGTCTGCGAGAAAGCACTGGCAATGTATGCGAGAGAGCTGGGACTCGGACAGTTCCTGATGCTTGGCTATGGCGAAGAGCGTTCCGGCGGCAGAAACAAGGATGCGATCCTTGCGGATATGTTTGAAGCTCTGCTTGGGGCCTTGTATCTTGATCAGGGAATGGATGCAGTCAACAACATTCTTGATGAAGTGATCACACCGAATCTGAGGCATCCCGATGATGTAGAGGTGATCCACGACTATAAGACCAAACTGCAGGAATATGTACAGGCGGATGACCGCAAGACAGTTAAATATGTACTGATCGACGAACAGGGACCGTCCAATTCTCCGATGTTTACGATGAATGTCGTCGTCGAAGGACTGATCCTCGGTACCGGTACCGGATCAAGCAAGAAACAGGCCGAACAGAATGCGGCTAAAGATGCATTTGCCAAACTGGTGAAATAGCGGAAAGGGAAAAGTATGTTAAAAGACAACAAGATCCTCATCGGTAAAGCCGGTGAAAAAGACATCTGCCTGAACCCTGCGCAGATGAACAGACACGGACTGATCGCAGGCGCAAGCGGTACCGGTAAGACGGTAACGCTGAAGGTCATTGCGGAATCACTGAGTGAGCTGGGTGTGCCGACAGTGATCGCCGATGTCAAAGGTGATCTGACAGGTATGATCGTTCCCGGTGACCGTGACGGTATTGACGGCCGTCTGAAGTCCATGGGTATTGAGGAGTATGAGTGCCGCCGTTTCCCTGTACATTTCTTTGATGTATATCAGAAGGACGGACATCCGATCAGAGCCAGACTGCAGGAAATGGGGCCGATGCTGATCAGCCGTATGCTTGATCTGACAGAAGCTCAGCAGGGTGTGCTGAATATCATCTTCAGGGTTGCCAGAGATATGGAACTGGATATTATCGACCTGAAGGATCTGCAGGCAATGACAGGATATGTCGGTGAACACGCCAAGGAGTATACGATCAAGTACGGCAATGTATCCAAACAGAGTGTCGGAGCGATCCAGAGACGTCTGCTTGAGATCGAGCAGGAGGGCGGAGATCTCTTCTTCGGCATGCCTTCCCTGAATATCGATGACTGGATGAGCGTTGAAGGCGGTCTCGGTGTCATGAACATGATCGAGTGTGAGGAACTCTTCTCACATCCGCTGCTGTATTCTACATTCCTGTTCTGGATGCTGAATGAACTGTATGAAAGACTGCCGGAAGTTGGTGATCTTGATAAACCGAAGATGGTCTTCTTCTTTGATGAAGCTCATCTGCTGTTCAACAATGCTTCCAGACAGCTGATGGAAAAGATCGAACAGACCGTAAAACTGATCCGTTCCAAGGGTGTCGGTGTCTTCTTTGTCACCCAGACACCTGCAGATATTCCCGGTTCCGTGCTTGGTCAGCTCAGCAACCGTATCCAGCATTCGCTGCGTGCCTATACACCGGCAGAGATCAAGGCGGCCAAGCTGGCAGCGGATAGTTTCCGCGCCAATCCCGAACTGGATGTAGCAGATCTGATCTCCAATATGGAAACAGGTAAGGCACTGGTATCTGTACTGGATGAAAAGGGTGCGCCTACGGTCGTCGAACTGACAAAGATCCTGCCGCCGAAGTCCAGCATGGTCATTGCTGATCCCGATGCCGTCAGAAGAGTGATCGAACATGATTCCCTCTACGGCGTATATGAGCGTTCCAACGATCCGCTCAGTGCATACGAAGAGATCGACAATATCCTGGCTGCCGAAGAACAGGCAAGAATCGATGCCGAAGAGCAGAAGAAACAGGAGAAGCTCGCAGCCGAAGAGGCCAAGAGACAGGCAAAGGAAGAAGAACGCAAAGCCCGTGAGGAAGCCAGAGCCGCAGCCAAGAAGGCAAATGAAAAGTCGGAAGCGGAGAAGCTAGCACAGAAAGCCAAGAATAAGCTCGAAAACGAAATGCTGAATATCGGTATCCGTCAGGCCCGTAAGTTCCTGAAGAATTTCCTCAAATAGTTTAATGACAGGTATCCCTGCGGATGCCTGTCGTTTTTTTCAATGTCAAGAGGTGTATTAAAAAAGTTCTGTGGTATATTGCTTATATGACACAGTTAAATGAAGTACTGGGAAATGCTGTTCTTGATCCGGCACTGGCAGGAGCGATCCACGTTGAAGCCGTGCGGTTTTATCGTGCCAGAGAGACTGCAAAAGTAGTCATTGCGTCTCCGCGGGCACTGTCCTATCAGGAGTTTATCGGAACCAGAGAGAGACTGAAAGAACTGTGCGGATGCAGGGTATTTCTGGAGGTACACTCGGAAGTGCCGGATGTATCCGTGAATGATATCTACAATTACTTTGAATTCTTCAAGACGGAGCATCCGGATGTGAATGCCCTGTTTTCAGGAACAATGCATCTGGAAGATCACACCGTAACCTTCGTGTTCAATGAAGAACAGGATGCTGAACATGGTTCGGCATACATTCGTGCCGTCAAATGCTTCCTTGATACGGTCGGTCTTTCCGGACTGAAACTGGAGTGTTCTGTCAGGGAAAAGGAGAAACCTGCTGAAGAGATCGTTGTGCCTGCCTATGTTCCGGAGAAGAAGGCAGAACCGAAGGATATCCGCCGGAACGGAAATAATAAGTACCGTAAGAAGAAAAGGGATGAATATGCTGAGATCTCACTGAAGGATGTCAGTGATTCCCTGCGTGAGATACAGTTTGCGGGCAAGGTCTTTGCGGTAGAGAACTTTGAAGTGCGTACAACAAAGCGACTGATCCAGTCGGTATCCGTGTTTGACGGCAATGATGCGATCATCGTCAAGCAGTTTGAAGGCAAGAACTTCTCCCGTGAAGATCTCGCAGGTATCAAAACCGGTATGTATATCCGTGTATTCGGCAATATAACCTATGATACATATGCCCGTGATCTTGTCTGTGAAGCCGAAGAAGTACGTACGGAAGATGCGCCTGTAATCAAGGATAATGCCGAAGTCAAGCGTGTTGAGCTGCACATGCATACCAACATGAGTGAAATGGACGGTATCTGTGATGCCAAGAGTATCATCAATTATGTTCATCAGCTTGGACACCATGGTGTTGTGATCACCGACCATGCGGATGTACAGTCTTTCGTCAAGGCCTTTAACGAGGGTCAGGCAATCAAGAAGAAAGATCCTGATTTCAAGGTAGGACTTGGATGTGAAGTCAATCTTGCGGAAGACCATCTGCAGATCGTCACCAGACCTACGGATCAGCTGTTTGATGAAGCAGAATATGTTGCGTTTGACCTCGAGACGACAGGTCTTTCCTGTTACTATGATCATATTATTGAATTCGGTGCCGTCAGACTGCGCGGACGCAATGTTGTCGACCGTCTGCAGATGTTCGTCAAACCGCCGGTGCCGATTCCCGGATATATTACCCGTAAGACAAATATCACCAATGACATGGTGCGTGATGCAAAGCCGTTTGCGGAAGTATGTGATGAGATCGTTTCCTGGCTGGGTGACAGTGTACTGGTCGCACACAATGCCGAATTCGATATCAACTTCCTGAATGAGGAACTGCGCCGTCTCGGCAAGCCTGTACTCAACAATACCTATATCGATACTCTGGATATGTCGAGAGCGATCCTGCGTGACCGCCGGACATACCGTCTGGGCAATATCTCCCGCAACTATCATGTCGCATATGACGAAGAAGTTGCCCACAGAGCTGACTATGATGCCGAAGCGCTGTCGCTTGTATTCCTCGGTCTTTTAAGAGATGCCGAGAATATGGGGGCGAAGACGCTTCGTGATCTGCAGGAGAAGATACAGGATGATCATGCCTTTGAAAAAGTCAGACACAGTCATACGGTACTGATTGCGAAGAATCTGCAGGGTCTGAAAGATCTTTACCGTCTTGTCAGTATGAGCAATACCGAGACGCTGCAGGTCATCGGCAAGGTCCGCAAGAATGAAGACGCAGAACTGCCGGCGGAACCCCGCATGCTGAGATCAGCGATCAATGCTGTTCGTGAGAATCTGTATATTGGCACATCATGTCCGAACAACGAAGTCTTTGAGCTTGCCTGCAACGGTGATGATGAACGTCTGCGCAAGGCCATGTCCTGGTATGACTATGTGGAACTGCAGCCGCTGTCCAACTACAGCACACTGATCGCACTGGGCAATGTACCGAATAAAGAGAGACTGAAGGAAGTTATTCTGCGTATGATCCGGATGGCTAAGGAGCTGAATATTCCGGTCGTGGCAGACAGTGATGCGCATTACTGTACACCGGATCAGAAGATCTTCCGGGATGTCTATATCATGAGCCAGGGTGTCGGCGGTACCGTCCATCCTCTGTTTATCCGTGATGACAATCTGCGCATACGGACAAAGAATCCGGATATGCATATCCGTCGGACAAATGAAATGAAGGAAGAATTCGGCTGGCTGAACGATCCTGCGCTTGTTGAGGAGATCGTGATCACCAATCCGCTGAAGATCTTCAATTCACTGGAAGAGATACGTCCGGTTCCTGCCGGTACATATCCTCCGCATATTGAGGGATCAGACCAGAAACTGAGAGAAGTATGTTTCCGTACGGCAAAGGAAATGTATGAATTCAACGGTGAGATACCGCATCAGGTCACAGACCGTCTGAACCGTGAACTGGATTCGATCATTGGTGCCGGATATTACGTTAACTACTATATCTCGCATCTTTTGGTCAAGAAGTCCAATGAAGACGGATATGTTGTCGGTTCCCGTGGTTCCGTAGGTTCCTCGTTTACAGCGACGATGTCCGGTATCACGGAAGTCAATCCGCTGGAGCCGCATTATCTCTGTCCTGACTGTCATTACAGTGAATGGATCGATGATCCGGAAGTAAAGTCCGGTTTTGATCTGCCTGACAAGGTATGCCCGCACTGCGGCGGTATCATGAAGGGCAACGGACACAAGATTCCTTTTGAGACATTCCTTGGCTTCCATGGTGATAAGGTACCTGATATCGATCTGAACTTCTCGAATGAATATCAGGCAAAAGCACATGCATTCACTAAGGAAGTCTTCGGTGAAGATCATGTATTCCGTGCCGGTACGATCGGTACCGTGGCAGAGAAGACAGCATACGGCTATGTCTCCGGCTATTGCGAGAAGATGAATATCACGAATATGCGCAGACCTATGCGTGATTATCTGGCAGCCGGATGTATGAATGTCAAGAAGACGACCGGTCAGCATCCCGGCGGTATCATCGTCATTCCGTCAAACTTTGTTGCGGAAGACTTTACACCTGTGCAGTATCCGGCAAATGACCCGAGTTCGGAATGGAAGACGACACACTACGACTTCCATGATATCCATGATAACGTTCTGAAGTTTGATATTCTCGGACATGTCGATCCTACAGCCATGCGTCTTCTGACCAATATCTCAAAGACCGATCCGCTTTCGATACCGATGAATGATCCGGAAGCTCTGAGTCTTTTCTACGATGATCAGGCTCTGCATGCCGATCCCCGAGTATACAAAAAAGAGACAGGCGCACTCGGTCTGCCGGAATTCGGCACCAGGATCACCCGCCGTGTTCTTGAGGAGACACGTCCGAAGAAGTTCTCGGATCTCGTGATCATTTCCGGTCTGACCCACGGCACGGATGTATGGTCGGGCAATGCGCAGGTTCTGGTCCAGCAGGGACATCCTCTTGAAGAAGTCATCGGATGCCGTGATGATATCATGACATACCTTCTGAACAAGAATATGGAACCGATCGATGCCTTTACGATCATGGAGAATGTACGTAAGGGTAAGGTAGCCAAGAAGGCATGGGGTGCCTGGGATGACTACAAGCAGAGAATGAAGGAACATGATGTTCCTGACTGGTATATTGAATCCTGTGAGAAGATCCAGTACATGTTCCCGAAAGCACATGCGGTTGCCTATGTACTGATGGCTGTCCGTATTGCCTGGTACAAGGTTCATGAACCTCATAACTTCTATATTCAGTTCCTGTCACTGCGCTGTGATGCCTATGAGATCGAGACGATGACAAAGGGACTGGATGCTGTACGCATGCGTATGCAGGATATTGAAGGCAGAATGAATAACCGCAATGCCGAGAATCCGGTATCGAACAAGGAAAGATCCCTGTACGATACACTGGAAGTTTGCGAAGAGCTGTATGCCCGCGGTTACCGTATAGGCAATGTTGATCTCTATCACAGCAAGGCAACGGAGTTTACCGTCCTTGAAGGTGATGAACATACACTGATCCCGCCGTTTGTTGTCATTGATAACCTTGGCGCCAACGTTGCAAGATCCATCGAAGAAGCACGTAAGAAAGGGGATTTCCTGTCCAAGGAAGATATCCTGAAACGCACACTGCTGTCACAGACACTGTTAAAGAAACTGGAAGTTCTCGGCTGTCTTGACGG
>CADBMY010000222.1 GCA_902795905.1 uncultured Erysipelotrichaceae bacterium | reverse complement strand
GAAGGAAGATCTGCTGGCTACAGCCACACATAATCACAGTGCTGTAAGACCTCTCGGAAAGGGCGGAGGACCGATTCCGATGCCTGTTGATGACAGTGAGAATATGAAGGTCTATACCGAGTTTGTATATAAACAGGTAGAAGATGTGATTGCCGAAGCTTTCGGTAAGATGGTACCTGCCAGGTTTGGCTACGGAGAAGATAAGTCCTATATCAATGTTAACCGTGACCAGCACTTTGATGATGGCTACTGGATGCAGGGACAGAACTGGGAGGGATGCAGTGATAAGACACTGGCTGCCCTGAAGTTCGTGGATGAAGAAGGTAAGGTGATCGCCGGTATCATTAACTTTGCGGTTCACAGTGTTACCAACTTTACGGCAAAGGATGAAGACGGCAAGTGCAAGATCTCCTGTGATTTCCCGGGTATCTGCAGCGCATGGCTGGAGAGACACTTCGGCAACGATTCGGTATTTATCTGGCAGTCCGGAGCAGCCGGCAACCAGAACCCTGTGCTTGCCTTTGCGGCACACCGTTTTGACGTCAACGGAACGATGTACTCCGACATGAGCATGGTACAGCCCGGAAGTACGTATAAGACCTGTGTCGTGATCGGTGAACAGCACGCTGTAGATGCATTAAGAGCACTGAACAAGGCTGATGCGGTATGCGATGAACTGACTCTCAAGTCCGGTGAAAGTATCGTAGAACTGCCGGGACAGACCTTCCCCGAAGGTGTTGACAGACAGCGTCACAGACTGCTGGTCGATAACCTGGTCCTGGGTCTTCCCGACTGGAAACCCGGTATGCCTCTCGAGAAGCATCTCGTGGATATGATCCCGAGTGAGGAAAAGGTACCGTTAAGAACACAGCTGATCCTGTTTGGCGATGAAGTGGCTTTCTACGGCATGAACTGTGAACTGTATAACGAGATCGGTGTACTTCTCAAGGAAGCTTCACCGTATAAGCATACGATCGTGGCTACACATACAGATTACTCGATCGGTTATGTACTGGATGATGATTCCAAGGGACATAAGGTGTTCCAGTCTTTTGGCAGAGTCATGGAAGGTCAAAGCAATGGTCTGATCAAATACGGTATGTTAAAACTCTTTGAAGAGGTCAATAAATAGGAGGATACACTGATGGCTATACGTGAACCGCTGATCCATGAGATCGCCCCCAAAACGTGGATGATCAATGAGTTCGGCAGTAACAACATGTATGTGATCGAGGGCAGTGAGAGAGCACTGGTCGTGGATGCCGGTACAGCATACTGCGATTTCCGCAAGATCATTGAATCACTGACGGATAAACCCTACGATGTCGCAATTACCCATGCCCATCCCGATCACATCGGTATGATGCACCAGTTTGAGCGTGTCTATGTCAATAAGCTGGAACTGGGCTCAATTCCCGATCCTGATGCACCGACAGACAAGATGGCATCCGGATTCGGCTCCCAGGATATTACGGGATATCCGACAGAACCGTGCAAGAAGTACAGTGAACTTGTCCGTGACGGACAGGCCAGTGAAGCCTTCCAGAATCTTGCCGGGTATACATCCGACATGCATGGCTTTGAGATGGTCGACAGATTCTTCGCCGATGAACCGCCGGTATGGGAGTGCACACCGGACATGATCAACCGCGGTACTCTGGATACGGAACTTGTATTCATTGATGAGGGATATGAGTTTGATCTCGGTGACAGAAAGGTAAAGACGATGTTTCTGCCGGGACATACGAGAGGACATCTCCTGTTTATCGACCCGAAGAACAGGATCGCCTTTACCGGTGACTGTGTGAACGGCAACAACGGCTCAAGCTTCCACGCTGCCAGTACGCACATCCGTTATCTCGAGAAGTTTATCGCTGAATACGGAAAGAGCTATGACCGTATCTTCAACGGACATATCACATACAGCAGAAGACTGAACTTCCGCAGCGAGAGCATCAATGTCGTGAAGAATCTTGCGAATGCCTACAGAGCGCTGATGAGAGGCGAAGCAGAGATCATTGAGCAGGCCTTCCATCTGAATCCCAACGGACCGAAGAGAAGACTTGTTGTCTACGGCTCCGGAACCGATGAAGACCCGAGAGTAACACCGCAGGTACCTCCCATGTTATGGGAAGACGGTGAGGAACATCTGATTCCGTAGGAGGGAATATGACAGGATTACGTAAACCGGAAGTAGTAGAGATTGCCAAAGGCGCATGGCAGATCAATGAACTGGGTCTGAACTCCATGTATGTGATCGAGGGGACAGAACGTGCCCTGGTCGTGGATGCCGGATCCGGATACTGCAATTTCAGAGAGATCATCGAATCACTGACAAACAAGCCGTATGATGTCGCAATTACACATGCACATCCTGATCATATCGGTATGTGCAGGCAGTTTGAACGCGTATTTATCAACCGCAAGGAACTCGGCAGGATCCGTGAACCCGGGCAGGGAGACACGGGCTTTGCGCCTCCCGGCATGGGCGGACCGTTTGTCGACAGTCTTCCCACGGAGCCTTCCAAACGTCTGAGTGAGCTCGAAAGAGATGGTCAGATGAGCGGTATGTTCAAACACTGCACGGCGAAGGAGTACGGGATCAGTGACTTCTATCTCGTCTATAACCAGCATGTTGGTTACTACGATACCTGGGAGATCAGTGAAGATATGATCTGCCGGGGAGAATATGATACCGAGCTTGTCTTTATCGATGAGGGATATGAGTTCGATCTCGGTGACAGGAAGGTAAAGACGATGTATCTGCCGGGTCATTCCCCGGGACATCTGCTTTTCATCGATCCCGGAACCAGGATCGCCTTCACCGGTGACTGTGTCAACCACAATAACGGATCAGGCATCCACGCCGCAAGCACGCATATCCGCTATATTGAGCACTTCCTCGAAGAATACGGAAAGAGCTATGACCGTATCTTTAACGGACATGGTTCTTACGGCGGAACCTTCCATACGCTCAGTGAAGATATCGCTGTTGTCAGGAATCTCGCAGAGGCCTACAGAGCTCTGTTAAGAGGTGAAGCAACCGTTGAGGCAAGAGCTTCCCATCTGTTCCCGGACGGACCGAAACGTGAAGT
>CADBMY010000221.1 GCA_902795905.1 uncultured Erysipelotrichaceae bacterium | reverse complement strand
TTGCGGCGTGTGCTCTTGTACCGTCTTAACAGTTCACTGTTTGAGGCATCGAGAAACAGCACTTTGGCTGTCAGTCCCTCACCGCGCAGGGAACGCAGGAATTCGGGAAAATCCTGTGCTGTTGTCGAAAGCACGAGATAACTGTAGCGGGGATCGGCCGCTGTCTCGATCATCTTGTTCAGCTGGGGAAGCAGCTGCACCGGAAAATTATCGATGCAGTGATAGCCCAGATCTTCCAGCATGCGGGTTGCCGAAGTCTTGCCGGCGCCGCTCATACCGCTGACAAGAATGATATTGTGTTTATTCTCTTCAGACATATCAGAACTCCTTCGGCAGTGCATCTGCCAGCTGACTGAGGTCGTAGATCACCCTGTCAGGGTGTTCATCCAGTACCATTTTCTCTTTCTTCATGTTGGAGATCATCGCCACGGTCCAGGCTCCGGCATTCCTTCCTGCCTGTATATCCAGCGGACTGTCTCCGACATATACACAGTATGTATCGGCAGGATACCCGAGTTCCTGCAGAGCCTTCTGTATTCCTTCGGGGTCCGGTTTATCTCTGGTCACCATGTCATAGCCGATGATCACATCAAACGCATCCGCCATGCCTACCGTCTCGAGGATCAGGTTGATCGATGTCGTCTTACGCGTAGATACGATTGCTGTCGGACACCCTCGCTCCTTTAACATCTGCAGCACTTCCCGGGCATGCGGCATCGCTCTGACAAGCTCAGGCATGTGCGCATTCTGGTAATTCCTGTATACGGTCTTCAGTTCTTCAACATCCTCACCCGGGAAATACATGCTCATCATCACATCCAGGGAAGGTCCAAGCACAGCGACCTGTTTCTCTTCATCAAACTCCTCTTCGGTGCGGTAACGGCGGAAGACTTCCCTGTAGGATTCGTGAATGGCTGGTTCGGTATCCATCAGTGTACCGTCAAAATCAAACAGCACCGGCAGACTCATTTGTTGTCCCCCTGGTTCTTTGCGTTTTCCGAAAGCAGATGTTCATAGATACGGCTGCGGAAGTGGGCAGAACTGTCATAGCCTTCCTCCAGCAGGATGAAGTTGGTTACCGCCGACTCGATCAGAGCTTTGGTAGAACGTCCGGGAGATACCGGCAGGATGATCTTCGGAATACTGATACCGAGGATCCTGTAGTAATCTGCGGATGACTCCAGACGGTTATACTCCTGGGTACCGTCATACTGTCTCAGGTCAATGACAAGATCGATCGTATGCTTGTCGGTAAGGCTGTTCGCCCCGAACATACGCATGACGTCGATTATACCGATACCGCGGATCTCCAGCATGCCCTTCAGCAGTTCCGGCGCATGTCCGATGATCGTGTTGTGTACCCTTTCAACATCCACGCGGTCATCTGCCACCATCGCCATACCATCACCAATCAGTTCCAGCGCAGCCTCTGACTTACCGATACCGCTTTCACCCATCAGCAGCACCCCCTTGCCGTAGACGACCATCAGTACTGCCGAAAGCGTATCCTCGGGCGCCATCTTCTCCTCAAGGTAGCTGATCAGATCGACTGTCAGTCTGTAGGTATCAAGACGTGTGCGGAAGATCGGAAAGTTATGCTTCTCCGCCACTTCCACGAGGATCGGCGGCACCGGGTTGTTGTGCGTCACGATCATCATTGGTGTCAAAGCATCGGTGATCTTCGGATACCGTTCATACTGTTCGGCATCTGTCAGATGCGAGATATACTCGATCTCCTTATTGCCGATCAGAACGATACGTCTTGGCTCTGTTAACTTGAAATATCCGGACAGTTCAAAACCCGGACGGTTGATATCAGGGACAACGATCCACCGGTTCAGAGCTTCATCATTACCGGTGATCTGCTCAAAGTCAAAGAAGTTGATGACATCCCTTACCAGGACTTTCTTATCAAAAAATAGTGACATAATCTGCTTTCCTTTTTATAAATTATATCATCCGTATACCTGCACCGAATGTTAAATATGTACTGTGCAGATGAAGAGTTGATTCATTCTGTATGTCATATCCGCATGCGGTATAATTCATCTTGAGGTACATGTATGAAAACAGCATTGATCATGGAAGGCGGAGCCATGCGCGGTTTGTTTACCTGCGGCGTCATGGATATCCTGATGGAAAACAATATTACTTTTGACGGCGGTGCCGGGATCTCGGCAGGTGCTGTCTTCGGCTGCAACTACAAATCACATCAGCCCGGCAGACCCCTGCGCTATAACCTGAAATACGGCAGAGATCCCCGCTTTGCGAGTGTGCGCTCCCTGCTGAAGACCGGAGACTTCTACGGTGCCGATTTCTGTTACAGAGAACTGCCGGATGTCCTGGATGTCTTTGATCGTGATACATTCGCCGGTGATCCGATGGAATTCTATGTCGGTGCCACTGACATCATGACCGGTGAGGCAGTCTTTCACAAGTGCACGGACGGCGGTGAAGAGGATATCCAGTGGATGCGGGCTTCTGCCTCCATGCCTTTAGTTTCACGTATTGTAAAGATCGGTGACTATCAGCTGCTGGATGGGGGCATTGCCTGTTCAGTACCCTTTAGATACATGGAATCTCTTGGCTATAACAGAAATGTGATCATCCTGACACAGCCTCTGGATTATGTAAAGAAAAAGAGTGCTGCGATACCGCTGATCCGTTTGACAATGCGTAAGTATCCGGCCGTGATCAAAGCCATGGAGAAACGTCACGAAGTCTATAACGAAGAGACTGCCGAAGTCCGCCGGCAGGAGCTTGCCGGTGAAGCTATCGTGATCAGACCGCCGGAATCCCTGCATATCAGCAGGACCGAGAATGACCCCAAAGAGCTTGTGCGTGTATACGATACCGGCCGGAAAGCAGCCCTGCAGAAGCTGGATGAGATCAAATCCTTCCTTGGAAAGGACACAACAGATGACACTCACTGAGCAAGTGCAGAACTACACACCGTACAACGAACAGGAACAGAAAGACCGTGAGGAGATCCTGCGCTGGCTGCACAGCGGCCTTGATATCTATACAAGGGAATGCACAGCGGCCCACCTGACAGCTTCCGCCTGGGTCGTCTCCCCCGACCGCACACAGGTACTGATGGCTTATCACAAGCTGTATGACTCCTGGGCATGGCTTGGCGGCCATTGCGACGGGGAGAAAGACCCGAGGCACACAGCACTGCGGGAAGTGCGTGAAGAAAGCGGTCTGCAGAATCTGCGGCTTGTGTCAGAAGAGATCTATTCCCTGGAGGTACTGACTGTAGACGGGCACGAAAAACACGGCGAGTATGTCTCCTCCCACCTGCATCTGAATCTGACATACCTGGTTGAGGCAGACCCGGAAGAACCAATACGTCCAAAGACAGATGAGAATACAGCCGTGCGCTGGTTTTCTCCCGAAGATGCTGTGAAAGCTTCCACTGAGCCATGGTTTAAAGAGCGCATATACAGCAAACTCATCAGTAAATTAAAGGGTACATATAAGTAAAAGAGGCTGCCGCCTCTTTTCTTCAGTATATCCAGATCTCAAGATACGTTTCTTCTTCCTCTTCGTCATATACCGGTTTGATCGACAGCACCTGCGACCACAGGTATTCTTCTTTGATCTGTTCGATATCTATAATATCCTCGTATACTGCCGGAGGTGTCTCAAGCGTATACGCACCCTGTGCTTTACGTATTACAATATATGTAAATTCAGATATGATATCCACAAGATCTCTCAGCAGTACCTTGTGATACTCATCCGCAGGTTTTGCCTTATCCGCCATAGGATCATGCTTCCTTACATATTCCCGGATATTGTGCAGGGGTTCTTTCATCTGCCTGGACCATTCGATCTTCAGGGCTGATCCAAGAAGTTCCATCTGGCTGCAGAGATCACTGTCATATCCCCGTTCTTCCGCCATCTTTGCAAGATCCATGATTGCCTTGCCGGCTTCACTGAACAGGATATCACCGTCTTCATACAGGCCGTAGATCTGCAGCACAGCCTTCGCAAAGCCAAGCTCGCTCTCCTCCACATGTACACTGCGGTCCGGTCTCTGCACACGTGTATACGCATCCCCCTGCGATTCCAGTGCCGCCAGCAGCTCTCCCTCAGTCTCATCATTCACAAGTGAACGCATGCCCTCCACGATCTCTTCGGCGAATTCGAGCACATCTGCCGCCTCGATATAGTCCAGCAGTTCTTCGGCCTCTTCCAGCTGTGCTGCAGGCTCATAGCTTTCCAGTGCTTCTCTGCCCAGGTCGTAGATCTGCACGTAGTATTCCTGATCTTTTGTCATATATGTATACTCCTGTTTACATTGTAATTATCGGCTTCTGCATATACAAAAAACTTCCTGAAAAAAAATCAAAAATTTTAGCACTCTCCTATTGACAGTGCTAAACAATAGGACTATAACAGAATTGTAAAGAGAATCAGAGAAGATTCCGGTATGACAGAATCCAATCCCTCCATTCCCCTTACTGAAACATAGTTCATTCATACGAAAGAACATGAAGAAAGTAAAGGAGGTATATGTACTATGTTAATGCCTGAATTATTCACAAGAAATGTATTTGATGACTGGTTTGATGATTTTGGACTTGAGAAGGAAATGCGTGATCTGAACCGTAAGATCTACGGCAGAAGAGCTTCCAGAGAGATGCTGACGGATGTCAGAGAACATGAAGATCACTATGATCTGGAGATCGATCTTCCGGGATTCAA
>CADBMY010000220.1 GCA_902795905.1 uncultured Erysipelotrichaceae bacterium | reverse complement strand
GTTATGGAAAGAGACCCGGGTGATCGTAAGACAGGGACTGCAGATCCTGAAGAAAAACGGTCTGCCGGCAGTATCGGCACTGTTCCGCAAGGACTCTGCCCGGGATGTACAGGCCGTTGCCTTTGAAGTCGTACCGAAGCTCAACAGCCTGGGCAGGATGAGTGATATTGCCAATGTGAATACGGCGGTACCGTTCCTGTTACTGCGTGATCCTGCGGCTGCAGCACGGTATGCGGCCCAGCTCGAGACCGTCAACAGGCGGCGCCGTGATCTTTCTTCCGTCATGTATGAACAGGCATCGGGCATGGTGCAGGATGAACAGATCCCGGTGATCTATGATGACCGTTTCCACGAAGGAATCTGCGGACTGGTGGCGGGAAGGCTTGCGGAAGAGATGCAGAGGCCTGTGCTTGTGCTGGCGGAACACGGGGATGAACTGAAGGGCAGCGGACGTTCCGTTCCCGGCTTTGATCTCTTTGCGTTCTTCTCTGCATACGAAAGATTTACGGCTTTCGGCGGTCATGAACAGGCTGTCGGCATCGGTCTCCGGAAAGCTGATCTTTCGGACCTGAAGCAGATGATCATGCGTCAGCTCGGTTTACAGGTGATCATACCGCAGGCTGTACAGCGTCCTGCTCTGGCAGTCAGGGCAGAGGATATCACCTTTGAGGAACTGATGTTTCTGGAGAGTCTGCAGCCGCTGCCGAAGGAACTGTCTTCCGTCAGTTTTGCCCTGCAGCATCCCGTGATCACTTCCGTCTTCCGCGGCAGGGGTGTCATACGCTATACTATCGGCTCCGGCAGAGACCGTCTGGATGCGGTTGCCTTTACCCGTCAGCACCTGAAGGATACCGATACTCCGGTACTGCTTACTGGCAGACTGTCACTGAACCGGTGGAAGGGGAACATCACCAGACAGATGGAACTGGATGATATTGAATAACATATTTATAGTCTTATGTTGTATAATGACTTTGTTCTTTTACTGGAGGGTATATCATGTCAGTGAATTTGGAAGATTATGTTGCGTCCATTCCCGATTTTCCTAAAGAAGGCGTCTTATTCAGGGATGTTACACCGATCATTGAGAACTATGAAGCCATGAAGACAGCTGTTGATCAGCTTGCGGCATACGGAAGAAGCGTTAAGGCCGATCTCGTTGCCGGTCCTGAAAGCCGTGGTTTCATCTTTGGTGTTCCTACAGCAATGGAGCTTAAGGTCGGCTTCTCCGTGATCAGAAAACCCGGAAAGCTCCCGCGTCCTACAGTTTCCAAGGAATATGCACTGGAATACGGTACAGGCGTTCTGCACATGCATAAAGATTCGGTCAAACCCGGACAGAGGGTGCTGATCGTCGATGATCTGCTGGCCACCGGCGGCACAGCGAAAGCTGCAGCCGAGCTGGTGGAGGAACTGGGAGGGATCGTCGCCGGCTTTGCCTTCATCATTGAACTTGAAGGTCTGCCGGGAAGACAGGTGCTTGAAGGCTATGATGTCTTCTCACTGCTCGTAATGAGCGACAGCTGATGATCCTGAATCGAAGAGAGATCTTCGATTTTTTCTAAGAAAGAGGGGCAGGAAGATGGCTGAAGTAAAATCTGCATCACTGGAAGATGTCTTCAGCGAAGCAGGTAAGTACATCAAAAAAGACGAAAGCATAGAGCTGATCAGACGGGCAGCAGCCTTTGCGGAGAAAGCACATGAGGGGCAGTTCCGCAAGAGCGGTGATCCGTATTTTACGCATGTGGTCAACGTCGCATATATCCTGACACAGCTGCGTGTAGGACCTTCAGCGATCGCTGCCGGTTTTCTCCATGATACCGTGGAAGATACTGAAGTCACCAAGGAGGATCTGATCGCCGAGTTTGGACCGGAGATTGCTGAACTGGTTGAATCGGTAACCAAGATCGGTGCCCTGAAACTGCAGCAGAAGGATGATCCCGAATACCAGGCAGAGAACCACCGCAAGATCTTCATTGCCATGGCCAGGGATATCCGTGTCATTCTGATCAAGCTGGCAGACCGTCTGCATAACATGCGCACACTGCAGTATCAGAAGGAAGAAAGTCAGAAACGCATTGCCGCCGAGACACTGGATGTCTATGCGCCGATCGCTCACCGGCTTGGTATCAGTGCGATCAAGAATGAACTGGAGGATCTCAGTTTCTATTATCTGAATCCTGAAGAATACTACCGTATTGCGCATCTGGTGGAGACCAAGAAGGCGGAAAGAGATGCCTCTGTCAATCTGATGATCGAAGAGATCAGTGAACTGCTGAAGAGTCATAACATCAAGTTCCGTATCTTCGGCCGTTCCAAGCATCTGTATTCGATCTATCACAAGATGGAAGTCAGGCATAAACGCTTTGATGAGATCCTGGATCTTCTGGCGATCCGTGTCATTACCGAGACGGAGCTGAACTGCTATGAGATCCTCGGGTATATCCATGCCAAATACAGACCGATCCCGGGACGTTTAAAAGATTATATTGCCGTACCGAAGGCAAACATGTATCAGTCTCTGCATACAACGATCATCGGCGAAAACGGCAGGATCTTTGAGGTACAGATCCGTACCGAAGAGATGGATGAGATCGCTGAGCAGGGTGTGGCAGCTCACTGGCGGTACAAGGAAGGCGGGCATTACGATGCCAGAGCCGAACAGAAGGAGATCGAGGAGAAACTCTCCTGGTTCCGTGATTTTGCGGTCTATACCGATGAGAATCAGGATGCCAGTGCCAGTGAGTATATGGCGACCCTCCAGAGGGATATCTTCGATGCCAATGTCTATGTCATGACCCCGAAGGGAAAGGTCATTGACCTGCCTAACGGAGCAACACCGATCGATTTTGCGTACAGGATCCATACCGATGTCGGACATACGACCGTAGGTGCTATCGTCAATGACGTCATGGTGCCGCTGAATACGGAACTGCATACCGGTGATGTCGTCCAGATCAAGACGATGAAGAATACCGGACCTTCGGAAGACTGGCTCAAATTCGTCAAGACCAACCAGGCCAAAAACAAGATCAAGGCATACTTCACCCGCAAGGAAGCGGAGATGAAGAATGAGAAAGTGCCGCACGGTGAAAAGCTGATCAGTGATGAACTGCGCAAACGCGGACTGGATCCGGCGGAATACGTGGACAGGCAGAAGATCGAGGGACAGCTCAGTCAGCTCGGTGTAACGAGTTATGTCGACATGATGTACGGTCTGGCGACAAGAGCTCTGAGTCCTTCCGTCATTGCGGACAAGATGACCCGTGACCGCAAGGTCTCCGGGGAACAGGAACTGTCAAGGCTGCTCAGCCGTGAGCGCAAACATGTGCAGTCCAAGACCGGTATCGTGATCCCGGGACTGGAATCGATGAAGATGACCCTTGCCCAGTGCTGTCTGCCCGTTTACGGGGATTCTGTTGTCGGTTATATCACCAAGGGAGACGGTGTTAAGATCCACCGTGCAGACTGTCCGAATGTGGCAGGTATGCGGCAGCGGATGATCGATGTCGGCTGGGATGAAGGGGACCGCGAGAGACTCTACGAGTCTGAGATCGTGATCCAGGCCCATGACCGCAACTTCCTGCTAACCGATGTTGCTACACTTACATCACAGCTGAAAGCACCGATGCTGCATGTCAGTGCCTCTGTAAACAGGGAGACGCTGACCTCAACGATCAAGCTTCGCATACAGGTCAGGAATCTCGAACAGCTGAACAGTGTCATTGCCAACCTGCGCAAGATCGAATCGGTATACAGCGTTGAAAGAGAAACCAATTGACGTTGAGAATCAGAAACAATCAGTTTATAATATTACACAGATCCGTGGAAGAAGAGATCTCTGTACAAAAGCGGAAAAGCGACAATGGTATGGTGAAAGCATTGGCCGGAAGACAGAGAAAGACACTTTGGAGGAACCTTTCTGAATTACAGTAGGAAGGGTCGTATCCCGCGTTAAGGGATGAGCGTATGAGCAATCATGAACTAAGGTGGCACCGCGCGTAAAGCGTCCTTGGAGGGCGCTTTTTTCTGCCATCGGAGAGGAGAAAGTATGAATTATCAGACACCGAGAGGTACCTACGACATTCTTCCTGAAGATGTACGTAAGTGGCATGATATGGAGGCTAAGCTGCACCGTATCGCTGCTTTGTACAACTACGAGGAGATCCGTACGCCGTACTTCGAGGATACAGGTGTATTTGCCAGAGAGGGCGACAGCTCCGATATGGTAAATAAGGAGATGTACAGTTTCGGCAATGAGGATTCCTATACCCTGAGACCGGAAGGAACGGCCGGGGTGATCAGAGCCTTTGATCAGCACAAGATGTACGGCTCCATGGAACTTCCTGCCCGCTTCTACTATGTGGGACCGATGTTCCGTCATGAACGTCCGCAGAAGGGCAGACAGCGTCAGTTTACACAGTTTGGTGTAGAGAATATCGGTCTGAAGGATCCTTACCTGGATGCTGAGACGATCGCTCTGGGTATCGATATCGTTAAATCCATGGGCATCTCTTCGGTCAAGGTATGTATCAACACCCTGGGAGATGATGCTTCAAGAGCTGCCTATAACACGGCTCTGAAGGAGTATTTTACACCGCATATCGAGACGATGTGCCCTGACTGCAAGCGCAGGCTGGTGCAGAATCCCCTGCGTATACTTGACTGCAAGGCGGATCATGACCACCC
>CADBMY010000219.1 GCA_902795905.1 uncultured Erysipelotrichaceae bacterium | reverse complement strand
GGACCTGACAGTTCCACACAGAGACTTGAGCATATCCGTCTGTTCCCTCTGGATAACCGCAACGCTGTCGTTGTCTTTATCACCAACACCGGTCATACCGAGACCAAGAACTTCCACTTCAGTGAGGATATCTCCCTGACAGATATTGAAAACTGTACGGAGATCCTGAACTCGAGACTAAAAGATGTGCCGATCGCCGAACTGGCAAAGCGTATGGAAGATCTGAAGCCGGATCTGGCCGCGGTGGTGCAGAGACATGATCTGCTGTTTACGGCATTCATCCAGGCCTTTGTCAAGTTTGCGACGGAGAACGTATACTTCAGCGGACGTGACAAGATGCTGTATCAGCCGGAGTTTGAGGATATCAACAAACTGAAGAATCTGATGACGATCCTGGAAGATCAAAGTGCCTGGAAAAGCTTTACAAACGATGAACATGCGGTCGCTCTGAAGACAAACCGGGGAGCGGAACTGACATGGGTCAACGATGTAGCGATCGTCAGAAGCTCGTTCAAGGTCAATGAGACCGAATCCGGACAGCTGATGGTCGTCGGTCCTTCCCGCATGAATTACGGCAGTATCGTATCCATGATCGAGTATGCTGCAGGAATGATCGAGAAGATGTACAACCGGGGAGGAAACAATGGAAAACAGTGAAGAGAAGAAGATGACGGAAGAGGCTGAGGAAACCGAGGCAGAAACAGCTGAGGAGAACACCGAAGAGAAAGATCCCAAAGATCAGCAGATCGAAGAACTGAAAGCACAGGTCGCAGATCTGAACAGCAAGGTGGATATCCTGAAGAATGAATATGCCAGGGCTTATGCCGATACGGAGAATACCAAGAAACGTCTCCAGAATGAATTTGAACAGAGAAGCAAGTATATGATCCAGGACTTTGCCAGGAATCTCCTGCCGGTACTGGATAACTGTGAAAGAGCACTGGCTGTGGAAACAGCCGATGAGAATTACCGCAAGGGTGTGGAAATGATCGTCAAGGGGCTTAAAACAGCACTGCAGAAGGAAGGCGTGGAAGAGATCGAATGTCTGAATGAGCCATTTGATCCGAACTGGCATCAGGCACTGATGTCAGAAGCTAAAGATGATGTTGAACCCGGTACAGTCATTGAAGTACTGCAGAAGGGTTATAAGTTAAAAGACAGACTGCTCAGAGCAGCCATGGTCAAGATCAGTGAATGACAGGAGGAAATGAAATATGAGCAAGATCATCGGAATCGATTTAGGAACAACAAACAGCTGCGCAGCAGTCATGGAAGGTAAGGAAGCCAAGGTTATCACCAATCCCGAAGGCAACCGTACAACACCGTCTGTTGTCGCATTCAAGAACGGAGACCGTATCGTCGGTGATGCCGCAAAACGTCAGATGATCACGAATAAGAATACGGTATATTCGATCAAGCGTCTGATGGGTACGGATGAGAAGGTTACCCTGGAAGGCAAGCAGTATACACCGCAGGAAATATCCGCGATGATCCTGAGTTATATCAAGGACTATGCTGAGGCTTATCTCGGTGAGAAAGTAGAGAAGGCAGTCATTACCGTTCCTGCATACTTCAACGATGCCCAGAGACAGGCTACCAAGGATGCCGGAAGAATTGCCGGTCTGGATGTTGTCCGTATCATCAATGAGCCGACAGCTTCCGCACTTGCCTTCGGTACAGGCAAGAATGCCAATAAGGAACAGAAGGTTCTGGTATACGACCTCGGCGGCGGTACTTTCGATGTCTCGATCCTGGATATCGCAGACGGTACATACGAAGTATTAAGTACTGCCGGTGATACACACCTGGGCGGTGATGACTTTGATAACGTCCTGATCGACTGGCTCAATGACAACTTCAAGAAGGAGCACGGTGTCGATCTGAAGAGTGACAGAATGATCCTGCAGCGTCTGAAGGATGCCGCAGAGAAGGCAAAGAAAGACCTCAGCGGTATGCTTGAAGTCGAGATCTCGATTCCGTTCATCTGCCCCGATCCCAGCGGTGCCGGTGCTCTGAACCTCGAGACAAGACTGAGCCGTGCTGAGTTTGACAGACTGACGAAGCATCTTGTTGATAAGACAATGATCCCGGTCAGACAGGCTCTGAGCGATGCCAAACTGACATCCCGTGATATTGATGAAGTTCTGCTGGTCGGCGGTTCCACACGTATTATCGCTGTACAGGAAGCTGTCAGAAGAGAACTCGGCAAGGAACCGAACAAGAGTATCAACCCTGATGAGTGCGTAGCTCTCGGTGCTGCTATCCAGGGCGGTGTATTAAGCGATGACGGCAGTGTCAACGATGTCCTGCTGCTCGATGTTACACCTCTGTCCCTTGGTATTGAGACCCTCGGCGGTGTCATGACAACACTGATCCCGAGAAATACGACGATCCCTACCAGCAAGTCACAGATATTCTCCACAGCTGCCGATAATCAGCCGGCTGTAGATATCCATGTCCTGCAGGGTGAAAGACCGATGGCAGCCGACAACAAGACTCTTGGCACATTTATCCTTGACGGTATTGCCCCGGCAAGAAGAGGTGTACCGCAGATCGAAGTTACATTCGATATCGACGTTAACGGTATCGTCCATGTCAAGGCTATTGATAAGGGCACAAACAAGACACAGTCGATCACGATCACGAATTCCTCAGGACTCTCCGAGGCAGAGATCGACAGAATGGTCAGAGAAGCCGAGATGCACAAGGCTGAGGATGATAAGAAGAAACAGGATATCGAGACAAGAAACAGAGCTGAGGCATATATCAACCAGATCGATGAGACCCTGAAGACAGACAATGCCAATGTCACACCTGAGCAGAAGGCAGAAGTACAGAAGCTCAGAGATGAGCTGCAGAAGGCTATCGATGACAACGATATGGATGCCCTGAAGACAAAGCTGGATGCGCTGGAACAGGCTGCGAACGCAATGGCTCAGCAGATGTACCAGAATGCCGGAGCACAGCAGCAGAGTGCACCGAATCAGGAACAGCCTCATGACGATGATGTTGTCGACGCTGACTTCACAGAAAGACACTAAAACGGCATACAGAAGACAATTCCTGGGAGTGATTCTGGGAATTTGTCTTATCACGGCATCTTCGTGTTCTGTTCAGGAAGAACCTGAACCGGTACCGGAAAGTACTCTGGAGGTAACGGAGACTATCCCGGCTGAAGATTACCGGATATTTGCCGGGAAGAAGGTACATCTTGGTATGGGTACGGTGCTTTGGACAGCGGATGCCGGCGGGAATATGCTTCAGGCCGGTACACTCACGCAGGACTATGAAGCAGATATCCGGCAGGATGCTTCCGGTAAGTATCTGGCTCTTGCGGACAGCAGTTTCTATGCAGATGGTGCAGAGATGACAGACAGTCTGCGCTGGATGCAGCATCGATGCGAGCTGACCCCGAACGGACACACAGTCACCACAGACGGGACATATCATCTGCAGGAACGTGACGGCAGGGAGATCGCGCTGATCACGCATACGGATACGTATGACGTATATGCCGAACCCTGTGCCGATGATCCCCGTTACGGCATACGCTTTAACGGTCAGCTGGCATATATCCCGGAAGCAGAGATTGCGTCTGTAAGCGGAGAGGTACGGAAACAGGGGGCAGAGAAGCTTCCTGTCCTGATGTATCACTTCTTCTACAGTGAGGCAGACGGCGGTACGCGCAAGGATACGAATCATGTCGAAGCCGGTGAACTGGATGAACAGCTTGACTGGCTTGAACAGAACGGCTATACAACGCTCTCCATGGAAGAAGTCCTGTGCTTCATGCAGGGCCGCAGCAATATTCCTGAGAAGAGTGTCGTGATCACCATTGATGACGGTGATCCTACGGTCCATCAGTATGCTTATCCGGTGATCCGTGAACATAACATGCATGCGGTGCTGTTTCTGATTACGGGATGGGCAGGACAGAGCCCGCAGAACTACGACTTCTGGGAGATGCGTGAAGATGGTCTGGAACTGCAGTCACATGGGTTCCTGACGCATCAGGGAGGATGTCCCGGCATGGGTCATGGGGGCAGGCTTCTGTGCATGGACCATGATGAAGGTGTCGCAGACACAAGAATGTCATTTAATACGGCGGACGGCGGTTTTGTCTACTGCTATCCGTTCGGAGATTATAACGAGAATGCCAGAGGGATCCTCAGGGATGCCGGAACCGAAATGGCATTTACAACAGATTCAGGTATGATCAGACCCGGTATGGATCTGCTTGCGCTGCCCCGTATACGTGTAACGGGCGGTGCCGGACTGCAGAGGTTCATCCAGAGTATCGGGCAATAGGAAAGGCAGGTCAGATATGGCTGAAAAAAGAGATTACTATGAAGTGTTGGGGATACCCCGTGATGCGAGTGATGATGATATAAAAAAGGCCTATCGTAAACTTGCCAAGAAGTATCATCCAGATATTAATAAGGCGCCTGATGCGGCGGAGAAGTTCAAGGAGATCAATGAGGCACATGAAGTGCTGAGTGATCCGAAGAAGCGTGCGGCGTATGACCGTTTCGGCTTTGCGGGTATGGATGGTTCTCAGGCAGGTCAGGACTTCGGCGGTTTCAGTGCCGGCGGTTTTGATGACCTGAACGATATCTTCTCATCCTTCTTCGGCGGTATGGGCGGTATGGGAGGCGATCCCTTCGGACGTACTTCCTACCGGAATACAGCACCGCAGAGGGGCAGTGACCGTCTGATGCGCATGGATATTGACTTCATGGATGCCTGCTTCGGTACATCCCGTACATTTGATCTGAATGTCGATGAGACCTGTTCGGTATGTAAGGGAACGGGGGCTGAGAATCCTTCGGATATCCAGACATGTTCTACCTGCGGCGGCAGCGGTACGGTGGTCAGACAGCAGCGTACAGCCTTCGGTGTCTTCCAGACCCAGGGTGTATGTCCGGACTGTCAGGGTACCGGCAAGAAGATCCGCAAACCATGCCGTGAGTGCGCCGGAAAGGGCTTTAAACGCATCAAACAGAATATCACGGTAGATATTCCTGCCGGCATCAATTCCGGTCAGAGAGTGCGTGTAGCGGGCAAGGGAGAGCGCGGCACAAACGGCGGTCCTAACGGCGACCTGCATATCGAGATCAATGTCCTTCCGCATGAGAAGTTCGAACGTGAAGGCAAGAATATCTTCCTCGAGATCCCGGTATCAGCCGTAGATGCAACCCTTGGTACGACTGTTGATGTACCGACGATCCACGGTGAAGTGACGATGAAGATCCCGGCCGGAACCCAGAACGGTACGATCCTGCGTCTGAAGGAGAAGGGTGTGCCGGATCTGCGCGGAGGCAGGAACGGCGATCAGCTCTGCACTGTGCATATTGAGATCGACCGCAAGCTCACATCAAAAGAGAAAGAACTGTATACACAGCTGCAGAAGCTGCAGAATAACCAGAAAGAATCAATTTGGGAGAAATTCAAGAATCAATTCAATTAAACACAAAAAGGAGGTGGCATGAATGAATATTGAACAGATGACAGAACAGCTGCAGGCTATCATTATGGCAGCACTGACAAAGGCACAGGAGAATCATAATCCGGAACTGACGCCTGAGCATATTCTTCTGGCCATGCTTGAGGATACAAATCTTGACGGTATCTGGACGAGGCTCCATGCCGAAAAGAGCGCACTGACCGGTTTTGCTGAGAAAGCTGTACAGAAGCTTCCGCGCACCAGCAGTGCTTCACAGCCGAATATAGCTCAGCATGTGATCGACGGCTATCTCAAGGGTCTTGACTACATGAAGACACTGGGAGATACATACATGAGCTCAGGAGCGTTTTTGATCGGTCTCTTTGAGACCAATGCTTCTGTATGCCAGGAGATCATGAAGAGATTCGGCTTTACGGTAAAAGAACTGAAAGCGGCTGAAGAAGACCGCAGAGGAGGCGTAAAGATCACAGATAAGGGAAACGAAGGACAGCTGGATGCCCTGCAGAAGTACGGACATGACCTTGTACAGGATGTCAAGGACGGTAAGATCGATCCTGTCATCGGCAGAGATGATGAGATCAGAAGAGTTATCGAGATCCTGTCGAGAAAGACAAAGAATAACCCGGTGCTGATCGGTGAACCCGGTGTTGGTAAGACAGCCATCGTGGAAGGACTTGCCTGGCGTATCATGAAAGGTGATGTGCCGCTTGGTCTGAAAGACAAACAGCTGATCGAACTGGATATGGGTGCCCTGATCGCCGGTGCCAAGTACCGCGGTGAATTTGAGGAAAGACTCAAGGGTGTCCTGAACCAGGTTAAGAAAGCCGACGGAAATATTATTCTGTTTATTGATGAGCTGCATAACCTTGTCGGTGCCGGTAAGACAGAAGGCTCCATGGATGCCGCAAATCTGCTCAAGCCGATGCTGGCAAGAGGTGAACTTAAGTGTATCGGTGCTACGACCTTCGATGAGTACCGCAAGTATATCGAGAAGGACAGAGCGCTGGAGAGAAGATTCCAGAAGATCATGGTCAATGAACCTTCGGTCGAGGATACGATCTCGATCCTGCGTGGTCTGAAAGACAGATTTGAGAGTCATCACGGTGTAGAGATCAAGGATGAAGCCCTGGTTTCCGCAGCCGTGCTGTCACACAGATATATTACTGACAGATTCCTGCCCGATAAGGCGATCGATCTCGTTGATGAAGCCTGTGCATGTATCCGTGTGGAGATGGATTCGATGCCGGCAGATCTGGATGAACTGCAGCGCAAGATCATGACTTTGGAGATCGAAGAGACATCCCTGAGAGATGAGACCGATCCGAGAGCCGTGGAAAGAAGAGAAGACATCACCCGTGAGCTGGCAGACCTGAAGGAAGAAAGCGAAGCCAGGATGTCCAAATGGCGTGATGAGAAAGCCGAACTGGATAATGTCAAGCAGTGGAAAGCCGAACTGGAAACAGCCAAGCTGCAGCTGACACAGGCCCAGAATGATACCGACTATGAGAAAGCAGCCAAACTGAAGTATGATACGATCCCGAATCTGGAGAAGAAGATCGCCGAAAGCAGTATCAGCGACAAGGATGCGATGATCCGCCAGGAAGTAGACGAAGACATGATCGCCAAGATCGTCTCGCGCTGGACGCATATCGAAGTCAGCCGTCTGCTCAGTACGGAGAGACAGAAGATCCTGCATCTGCATGACCGTCTGCGCCAGCGGGTCATGGGTCAGGATGAAGCTCTGGAACTGGTCAGTGATGCGATCATGCGTACAAAAGCACAGATCCAGGATGAAAACAGACCGCTGGGATCATTCATGTTCCTGGGACCTACCGGTGTCGGTAAGACAGAAGTAGCCAAAGCTCTGGCCGAACAGCTGTTTGACGATGAAAACAAGATCGTCAGGATCGATATGTCGGAATACATGGAGAAATTCAGTGTATCTAGACTGATCGGTGCTCCTCCGGGATATGTAGGCTATGACGAAGGCGGACAGCTGACGGAAGCCGTCAGAAGAAACCCGTATTCGATCGTCCTGCTGGATGAGATCGAAAAGGCCCATCCGGATGTATTCAACATTCTGCTGCAGGTGCTTGATGACGGCCGTATCACCGATTCCAAGGGTGTTACCGTGGACTTCAAGAATACGATCATCATCATGACCAGCAATCTTGGCTCCCAGTATGCGTTTGAACAGGATCAGGCAATGCGTCATACCCATTACATGAATGAGGTAAGGGCAGCCTTCAAGCCTGAGTTTGTCAACAGGATCGATGAGATCATCGTCTTCAATGCGCTGAATGATGACATCATGAAGAAGATCGCGGACAAGTTCCTCAACCAGCTCAGAGACCGTCTGCAGAAGAAGGATATCGAACTGGTAGTGACCGATGAAGCCAAGCAGATGATCATCCGTCAGGGTGCCGATGAGACATACGGCGCAAGACCGATGAAGCGTCATATCCAGAGAACGATTGAAACGATGATCGCTAAGAAGATCATTGAAGACCCGAATATCGAGGGCAGAACAATCGTTGTCGATGCGGATGAGGACGGATATACCGTCGATGTACAGGATATGCTTGCCTGAAAGCATATAACATCATAAAAAACACTGGAAACGGGAGAATGTCCGTGCTAGTATAGGTATGCCTATGAAGAGCACACGAGGGACAAGCCCGCAGACTGTGCAGCAACCTATCCGAAACGGACAAGGTGCTAATGCTTGAACGATGGGAATACATTGTTTAAGGAGATCTCGTCATAGGTGACGGGATCTTTTCATTAGAGGTTAGAAAGAAGGAGAAGATGAAGGTTTACAGCAACGAGATCGTATTCAGAGGACATCCTGACAAAGTATGTGATCAGATTTCAGGAGCGATCCTGGATGCCTGCCTGCGTCAGGATCCGCTCAGCAGATGCGGTATTGAGACCGTCGGCGGTAAGGGCAAGATATTCATCACCGGTGAAGTGACAACGAAGGCACATTTCAGCGCCGCTGAGATCGCCCGCAGAGTATTAAGAGACATCGGTTATCCCGATACCTATGAGATCATTGACAATATCGGCAGGCAGTCTGCGGATATCGCCCTCGGTACCAACGAGGAAGTCATGGGTGCAGGCGACCAGGGCATGATGTTTGGCTATGCATGCAACGACACACCGGAGTATCTGCCCACAGCGATGGTCATCCTGCAGAAGTTTGCGGCAAAGTATGATGAACTGGTACATACACATGAGGATTTCTATCCCGACGGCAAGGCCCAGATCACCGGTATCTATGATGATGACTTCAATATGACAGGCATCAGGGATTTCACAATCTCCTACAACAACAGTGAAGAGCACAGAGATGTGACCGATAAGATCCTGATCGACATTGCTGAGGAGCTGTGTGCTGCCTATGGCCTCAAGACAGAGAACTATCTGATCAATCCTACCGGCAAGTTCCTGATCGGCGGCTTTGAAGGTGATGCCGGTCTTACCGGAAGAAAGATCGTCGTTGACGCATATCAGTCATTTGCCAATGTCGGCGGCGGCTGTATGAACGGCAAGGATCCGACTAAGGTGGATCTTTCCGGTGCGTATTATGCCCGTGTACTGGCCAAGGAACTGCTGGAGAAGAAACATCTGAAGTGGTGCGAGATCCAGATCTCCTATGCGATCGGTATGAGAAGTCCGCTGGCGATCTACATTGATTCCGATCAGGGCAACCTGGAACCGGAAGAGGAGATGTTTGTCCGCGGTGAGCCCAAGCATATCATCGATGATCTGAAGATGAGGGAGATCTGCTACGAGGAACAGGCAAAGTACGGACATTTCCGTGATTAGTTCCTGTCGATATGCCCCTGTATGGTGTATAATCTAATACAAATAAGTGAGGGTCTTATATGAGTTTATCTACAAATCTTATCATGGGCGCCATTTTTCTGGCTCTCGGCATCTGGCTGACGATCGGCGTCGTACGTACACGCAGTAAGCTGACGATCACGGATAAGATGTGGAATGCAAGCCGTATCCTGTTTGCGATCGCCGGCGGTCTTTCGATCGTATCTTTCTTCAGTTATGAGGGACCGCAGGACTTCCTGAGGATCATTCCGACAACATACGCAATCTTTATCTTCCTGCTGCTCAGAGACGGCATCGGTGAGACCGGGTTTGCGTCATTCGGCAAGTTCACGAAGTGGGAAGATGTCCGTGCGTATGATTACAGCAGGGAAAGCAAGAAGTTTGTTCTGTATGTCAGTTCTGCCAAGGAAGACGGCAGAACAACGACAGGTTCTTCGATTCCGATCAATTTTGATCCGAAGGATGAACAGAGAGTCATTGACTTCATGAAGGAACATCTGCCGAAAAAATACCGCAGAATGAGAAAAGGCTGAGCCAAGAAGATCTTCGGATCTTCTTTTTTTGGATAAATCCATAAAATGTAAACTGTCATGTTACATTCTGAACAGGAGAATTGCTTGTGGGAGTGCAGATGAACAGGTACGATGAGGATGCGGAAAGGAAGTAAGTATATGAATGAACTGGGAAGAAAGATCGCTGCAGGCCGTAAGGACCGCGGTATCACGCAGACAGAATTTGCGGAGGAATTAAATGTGACCAGGCAGACAGTCAGCCGGTGGGAGGCCGGGACAGTAATGCCGGATATCGATAAGATCCCGGATATTGCCGCGATCCTGCAGGTCAGCTGTGATTACCTGCTGAAGGATGACATTCAGGAAGAGACACATACACCGGTAAAAGGTGCCGGAAAACTGCTTGCGGAAACAGTAGGAAAGAAAGTCAGACTGCAGTTTTTTGACGGTGAAGCAGATCCTGATCTGTATGAAAAAGACTGTCTTGTGCTTGGCTTTGAGGGCAGCTGGATCAAGATCTCTGCCGAGACGAAGAAAGGCGTACAGGAGAAGCTGATCCCGCTGTCTTCGGTATTATCAATGATGATCACGGAGGAGGAATAGTATATGCAGTATGCGGCATTTGTATTCGGCATCTTTGGCGTGCTTGCGTATGTTGAACTGTCCGCACTGAAGAAACGGATCAGCGAACTGGAAAGACAGCTGACAGGGATGCAGGGAACGGCATATCACGAAGAACGGCAGGGACTGCTGAAGGCAGTCAGAGAACTGACCGGCAGAAAAGTGAATATCGATCTGAAGGAAGACTATGAGGATCCGGATATCATCAT
>CADBMY010000218.1 GCA_902795905.1 uncultured Erysipelotrichaceae bacterium | reverse complement strand
GTGCGTAAACTACTCGGGCAGATGTACACTGTCCAACCGGATGACACTGCGTGATGCCAACCGCGGCGGCTGTGCACAGAGCTGCCGGTGGGCATATCACCTGTATGACGGTGATACCGAGATAAGTACCGATTCGCTGTTTACGATGGGCTCCAAGGATCTCTGTGCAGCCGAATACACTGCCGATCTGATCCGTGCCGGAGTATCCTCACTGAAGATCGAAGGGCGGATGAAATCGGAGTTCTATGTTGCCTCGATCGTATCTGCCTACAGGCATCTGATCGATGATCTGTATGCCAATGACTGTGTGCTGAGTGAAGAAGCTTTCAGAAGACACCGTCAGGAGATCATGCGGGCAGAGAACCGGGAGACATTTGCGGGCTTCTATCCGCACCGGGCTGATAAAGAGTCTTTGATCTTTCACCAGACAAGCAATATCGATGTCAATCATGACTTCCTCGGGGTCGTGCGCGGGTATGATCCGGAGGCACATACGATGACCGTGGAATGCCGCAATGCGTTTGACCGGAATGAGAAACTGGAAGTTCTGGCCGCCGGTGAAGAGAACCGGGTATTTACCGCAGAGTGGATCAGAAATGAAGAGGGTGAACTGATCGAAAGAAGCAGTCATCCGATGGATATGGTCGTTTTACCGGCACCTTTTGCGGTCAGTGAAGAGGATATCATACGGAGGGCTTATGATCATTGAGGGAAGTATCAGTGTAAAGGCAGCTCTTGAAGGGAAACACAGAACGGTGGAATGCGTGTATGCGGATCAGCGTCTGGAAGACCGCAACAGCCGGTATATCCTGCGTCTTGCCGGGGAAGCCGGCATCCGTATCGTACGCTGCACAAGAGAAGAGATCGAGGCAAGAGCCTCCGGAAAGACGCACGGCGGGATGATCGCCGAAGTATCTGCGCGTACATATGACAGCCTGGCAGATGCCTTGGAGGCAGAGTGTCCGTTCCTGGTTTTCTGTGAGGGCATCGAAGATCCTTTTAACCTTGGCTATATCATGCGTACACTGTACAGTGCCGGGTGTGACGGACTGCTGATCGCGCGCAGAAACTGGCAGAATGCGGAAAGTACGATCCTGAAGGCAAGTGCCGGAGCGTTTGATCACCTGCGCATCATCATGACGGATGATCCCGTGCAGGATATCCGGACATGCAGGAAACACGGTGTATATGTATATGCGGCAATGCGGAAAGATGCGGCAGATCTCTACGATACGGATCTGCAGAGACCGGTGATGATCATGATCGGCGGTGAGATGCGGGGACTGTCCAAAGCGGTGCTTCAGGAAGCTGAACAGAACCTGTTTATTCCGTACGCGAATGATTTCCGCAATGCCCTCAACGCATCATCGGCAGCTGCCGTGATCGCCTATGAAGTACTCAGGCAGAGGAGGAACGGCTGATGGAAAAGATCACATCCCTGCAGAATCAGAAAGTCAAGGCATGGGCAAAGCTTCGTGAGAAAAAAGAGCGTGACCGTACCGGTCTGTTTCTGGCCGAAGGTCCTCACCTGATCGAGGAGGCCATGCGTCAGGGTATCGTGGAGACCGTGATCACCGACGGCAGATACAGTTTCGACGGTGTACAGACAGTTGAGGCGGTTCCGCAGGTACTGAAGAAACTCTCGGCAAGCGTATCCGGTGTCAGCTGTATCGCTGTCTGCCGGCAGTTTGCGCTGCCTGTAAAAGATCCCGCCAGAGTCCTGCTGCTTGACAGGATACAGGATCCCGGCAATTTCGGTACATTGATCCGGACGGCTGTTTCCTTTGGCTTTGACGCTGTGTATGTATCGGAGGATACCTGCGATCTCTATAACGAAAAGGTGATCCGTTCGACCCAGGGGGCCATGTTTCATATCCCGGTCATACGGGCTTCGCTTTCAGATACGGTAAAAGCCCTGCAGAAGGACGGCTTCCGCGTCTTCGGTACATCTCTGCATAACGCTGTCAGTATGTCGGAGGCACAGGAAAGCGAGAAGATGGCTTTTGTGCTGGGCAATGAAGGACAGGGTGTCAGTACTGCCATCCTTGATCTCTGTGATCAGTCCATGTTCATCGAGATCAGCGGGTTTGAGTCTTTGAACGTAGCGGTTGCCGGCGGTATCATCATGTACAGATACAGAGGTAGGCGATGAAGACATTTCTGTTTAATACGATGGAGTTTGCGCAGAGCTGGTCGGCTGAGACACTGACCGAAAACCTGCACAGAGATATGCGCGTACTGATCCTGCCGATGATGGCAAATGACGGCTGGAGTGCCGATATCCTGGCTTTTCATGACGAACTGGCAGAGAGTGAGAAACTCTCGGAACCGTTCATGCGCTGCGGCATACCGCTGTCACATATCCGCATCGAAGATCCCTATGATCATGACCGTGATCAGATGCTCAGGATGATGCGGGGAAGTGATATCCTCTGCCTGGTCAGCGACAATGCCGGATATGCGATGAATGTGCTGGAAGATCTGCGTCTGGCTGATGCCGTCAAGCAGTTTGAAGGCATCGTCATCGGTGTCGGTGAATGTGTGCGCATACTGGACAGAGTCTGGACATCTCCGGGGGATGGTGAAGAGAATCTCGGTGTCGGCAGATACTACGGTATCGGTGTATATCCGAACTATGTACAGAGCAGTGAGGATCTGGCGGCGATCATTCGTTATCTTGAACTGAACGAAACAGAGATGATCGTTCTGGATCTTGAGGGCGGTGTGCTGTTTACGGATGAGCAGATCGAGATCATCGGCAGGGCATATATTGCGTCAGAAAAGGATCTTGACCGGCTGTATATGATGTATGAGGACGATCTGCGGTTATGATTGATTTTCCGCAAAGGGAAAACTATAATTGCATTAAAGCGTAAAAGAAAAGACCAGTACCCGGAGAGGTTGATCAAAGAGAGGGATCCGATGGTGAAACGATCCTGTTCAAACAGCCGGTGAATTCACTTTTCCAGTGAGACTAATCCTCTCCGTTTCCCGCGTTAAGGGTAAGCAAGAGCGTATGATCCCCGGATCATGCGAATCAGGATGGTACCGCGTGCAAGCGTTCCTGTGATCAGGAACGTTTTTATTATCAGGAGGAAGACATGAACAACAGAGTTGAACAGGTTCGTCAGGAAGCTCTGCAGGCGATCGCACAGGCCTCTGGACTGGAGGAGCTGCAGCAGGTAAGAAATACTTACCTCAGCAAGAAAGGTGCGATCCAGGAGCTGATGTCGCTGATGAGAAATCTCAGCAGAGAAGAGAAGCCTGCCTTCGGACAGCTCGTCAACGCATGTAAAGATGCAGTGACGAAAGCACTGGAAGAGAAACAGGCTGAACTCGGCAAGGCGGCGATGAATGCCAGACTTGCGAGTGAAAAACTGGACATCACGGTTCCCGGTGACAGATTTGAGATCGGTACGGTACACCCGTTGATGCTGATGCAGAGAGAGATCGAAGATCTTTTCATCGGTATGGGCTATAAGGTGGCAGAAGGACCGGAAGTTGAACTGGACCATTATAACTTTGAACTGGCGAATATTCCGAAGGATCATCCTGCCCGTGATATGCAGGATACCTTCTATATCGATCCCAATACACTGCTGCGTACGCATACAACAGCGATGCAGATGAGAGAACTGGAAAAGGCTGAGGGAAAGACACCGATCAAATTGATCTGCCCCGGCAAGGTATACCGCAGAGATGACGATGATGCGACACACAGTCATCAGTTCATGCAGGTAGAAGGCCTCGTCGTCGGCGAGAATGTGACCCTGGCAGACCTGAAGGGAACTCTGACATACATGGCAGATACGATCTTCGGCGGCGGCCGCAAGGTGCGTTTCAGACCCAGTTATTTCCCGTTCACGGAACCCAGTGTTGAGGTGGATGTATCCTGTCCTTTCTGCAACGGCAAGGGCTGCAGCGTATGCAAGGGCTCAGGCTGGATCGAGATCCTCGGTGCCGGCATGGTTCATCCGCATGTGCTGGAGATGAACGGCTTTGATTCTGAAAAGTGTTCCGGTTTCGCGTTTGGTGTCGGTCTCGAAAGAGTGACGATGCTGAAGTACGGCATTGATGATATTCGTAATTTCTATACGAATGATATGCGGTTCCTGAAGATCTTCGACCGCTATGACTAGGAGGAACGGACATGAAACTGAGTTATAAATGGCTGAGTGAATATGTTGATCTCTCAGGGATCAGCCCTGCGGAACTGGCAGAGAAGATGACAACAGCAGGTCTGGAAGTTGAAGGTGTGGAACCGATGGCTTCCGGCACAAACCTGGTGATCGCTGAAGTGCTTGAGTGCCGGGCACACCCGGACAGTGATCATCTTCATGTCACAAAGGTCAGAGTCGGTGAGGGAGAAGAGAATATCCTGCAGATCGTCTGCGGAGCACCGAATGTGGCAGCCGGTCAGAAGGTCATCGTAGCACTGATCGGAGCCGAACTGCCGGGCGGAAAGATCCTGAACAAGCCTGTCAGAGGTCAGGAGAGCCATGGTATGATCTGTGCTCTGTTTGAGCTTGGTGTAGACAGACACTGGCTGAGTGAGGAACAGCTGAACGGTATCGAAGTCCTGCCGGAAGATGCACCGGTGGGTGAGACAGATGTCTTCGGCTATCTTGGACTGGATGATACGATCCTGGATGTATCCCTGACACCGAACCGGGCAGACTGCCTGAGCATGTGGAATATGGCCAAGGAAGTCGGTGCCATCCTGCGCCGTCCTGTGACCTGGCCTGATTATGCCGGCAGAAGCGATAAGGGCGAAAAGGGTGATCTTGCGATCACACTGAATACAGATAAGTGTACATGTTACTACGGCAAGATCGTCAATCATGTCAAGGTAGGACCTTCCCCGAAGTGGATGGTCAATTACCTGCATGCGGCCGGCATCAACTCCATTAACAATGTTGTAGATATCTCCAACTTTGTCATGCTGGAGACCGGACAGCCTCTGCATTACTACGATCTGGCCAAGCTGCCGGCACCGGAGATCACGGTCGTGGATGACCGCGAGATGAAGATGACGGCACTGGACGGTGTTGAGTTTGATATCCATCCCGGAGATCTGCTCATTACGACTAACGGGGAAGCCACCGGTATTGCCGGTATCATGGGCGGTGAAGAGTCGATGATCGATGAGAATACGAAAGGTATCCTGATCGAAGCTGCCAACTTCAATGCCACAGCGATCCGTAAGACATCGATCAGACTGAATCTGATCACCGAGGCAGCGCAGAGATTTACCAAGGGCTTTGAGTCTCTGGCGATGCGCAAGGCAGTCGACCGCTCGATCCAGCTGCTCGAGGAATACGCAGATGCCTCAGGTCTTGAAGAGACTGTTATCGCCGGCAGTGAGAACTACACACCGGTCACGGTCAGAGAGACACTGACACACTGCAATACGCTGCTGGGAACAGCATTCACAATGGAACAGGTTGAAGATGTCCTGACCGCTCTCGATTTCAAGCCGGAGATCAACGGAGACGAGATCATCTGTCATGTGCCCAGTTACCGTATCGATATTGAGCGTCCTGCCGATATCGATGAAGAAGTGATCCGCATGATCGGCTTTGACAGCCTGCAGGATACACTGCCGAATGTCAGTGCCACGGTCGGGCAGCTGACCCCTGTGCAGAGAGCACGCCGTCTGATCAGAGAGGTCATGACCGGTGCCGGTCTGCATGAGATCGTTACATATACACTGGTAGGAGATGACTACATTCAGAATGCCTACTGCCCGATCGGAGAACCGGTAGTCCTGGCCATGCCGATGAGTGAGGCCAGAAAGTATGTCCGTACATCCTTGATCAACAGCGTTCTTGAGTGTGTACAGTACAACCGTGCTCACCAGAATGCGGATAACCACTTCTTTGAGGTATCCAAGGTCTACGGTAAGGGAACCGAAGATGAACGTCTGGCTATCGTGCTTGACGGCGAGATCCACAATGATCCTCTGCACGGTAATGTGATCCACGGTGATTTCTATGCGATGAAGGGTCTGATCATGACCTGGCTTGCCCGCTGCGGATATAATGCGAACAGAGTATCAGTCACGGAAAACAAGACAGATACTGTGCATTTCCATCCGTATGCCAGTGCCGAAGTCTGGATCGACAAGACATGTCTCGGTGTCTTCGGACGTATTCACCCGGAATATGCGAAGAAATTTGACCTTGGCGATGTCGTCTATGCCGAGCTGAGTATCCAGCCTGTGCTGGAAGGAAAAGCTGGCAGGATCCGCTATACGGCACCGGAGAAATACCCGAGTGTCAGCCGTGATATCGCTCTTGTTGTAAAGAAGGAAATCACGGTGAAGGAGGTCCTCGATACGGTCAGAAAGAGCGGAAACCGCAAGATCGTACGTTCCTCGGAGATCTTCGATATCTATGAAGGTTCACATGTCGAAGAGGGATATAAGTCTGTAGCGCTGAGGATCATCTATCAGGCAGCCGATCATACGCTGACCGAAGAAGAGATCTCGGCAGCACATCAGGCGATCCTGACAGGACTGGAAAAGAACCTGAAAGCTTCCCTCAGAGCTTAATGATCAAGGCAGTGCATTTGCACTGCCTTATGTTTAGAATGAAGGTATGACAGGAAGATTATTCATTTCGGCATTGATCAAGTATTTTTCGGGAGTTATCCTGTTGTGGCTTTTACTGTTCCCAATCGGCGGTACCAACTGGCCTGATGCCTGTATCTTCATGGGTGTGTTGTTCATTCCGATGTTTATTGCCGGCCTGGTGATGATGGTGAAAGATCCCGGACTGCTGAAAGAACGTCTGGATATGAAGGAGCGGGAGAGCGAGCAGAAGACGGTGATCCTGATCAGCGGTATTCTGTTCCTGCTTGTCTTCGTGCTTGCGGCTTTGAATCATCGCTACGGGTGGCTGCACTTTCCGGTCCGGGTCAGACGTGCGGCAGCTGTGCTCTTTCTGCTGGCATATGCAGGATATGCGGAAGTACTGCGGGAGAACCGCTGGCTGAGCCGGACGATCAAGGTGCAGGAGGGGCAGAAAGTTGTCGATACAGGCATGTACGGTATCGTCAGACATCCGATGTATGCGGTCACGGTCTGGCTGTTTCTGAGCATGCCGGTCATGCTGGATTCACCGCTGTCATTCGTGATCATGCTGGGGTATATCCCGGTCATCGCCAAGCGAATCCTGAACGAAGAAAAAGTTCTCCGCAGAGAACTGAAGGGATATGAGGAGTACATGCAGAAGGTAAAATACCGTCTGATTCCGATGATCTGGTGATCAGCCAAAATACCAGGACGGGAAGATCTCCAGCAGTTTGATATAACCCGGTGTTGTCATGAAACCGGTGATTACAGGAAGATAAATGATAAACAGGATCAGTGAGAAGACAAGGATGTACATGGACGCATCCCGGTACCGCTGATCTTTTCTGATGAG
>CADBMY010000217.1 GCA_902795905.1 uncultured Erysipelotrichaceae bacterium | reverse complement strand
TTTCAGGGCAGCCTGTATGTAATCTGTGTAGATATTCACTTTGCATATACCCAGTTCCGCACACCGCCTGAGATTGTCATCACCGGTGCCGCTGCCGCCATGCAGTACCAACGGTACATCTGTGACATCCCGTATGCTCTTCAGGATATCAAAGTTGATATGCGGCGTACCGTTTTTGTATACACCGTGACTTGTGCCTATGGATACAGCCAGGGCATCTACATTTGTCAGCCGTACAAATTCCGCTGCCATCTCCGGTTCTGTATACGATGTCGCAGATACTGTGTGAGGTCCCTGTGCATCCTCAGAACCGACATGACCGATCTCCGCCTCAACGTCTATCCCATGAGTATGCGCATACTCTGTTACTTCTTTTGTTTTCCTGACATTATCTTCAAAACTCTCTGCCGATGCATCGATCATGACACTTGTAAACCCCAGTGCTATCGCCCTGCGGATGACCGTCATATCCGTACCGTGATCCAGGTGCAGAGCTACCGGCACACTGACCTGTTCAGCATAGAACTTACCGATCTCTGCCGCTTCTTCAAGACTCAGGATCTCTCTGTGGATCGGGGCATACGAAAGGATCAGCGGGCATTGATATTTCTCTGCTACGGACACAAAAGCACGTGCTGAAACCGAGTCCCAGAAATCAGGAGAAGGTACTGCACAGCCCTTTTTCTGTGCCTGCAGAAGCATCTCTTTCATTGCGGTTAACATATTGTTACCCTCCGTTAATATTCAGTGAATTATGATATGAAGACCTGTTCTGATTTAATTATAGTACTTTACGGTATGAAATACTCCCGGAAACACAAAAACAGCCGGTATTCACCGGCTGTCTTCTCCCGTTAAGATCAGAGATCTTCGTTAACTTCGTGTACACGGCAGCATGCGACAAAGTGATTCGGGGTGACCTCTTCCAGAACCTGGGGCTCCAGACATTTCTCTGTAGCATACATACAGCGTGATGCGAAACGGCATCCCGGAGGCGGATCGATCGGAGATGTCAGCTCGCCTTTCAGGACGATACGGTTCATCTTGTGATGGATATCTGTGGAAGGAATTGCGGAGAGCAGTGCCTTCGTATACGGATGATAGTGGTGGATGAACAGTTCCTTGGAAGGAGATGTTTCTACCAGCTGTCCGAGATACATAACCGAGATATCATCGGAGATATGACGTACGACCGACATATCATGCGTGATGAACATATAAGTCAGATTCTTCTGATCCTGCAGATCCATCAGCAGGTTCAGAACCTGTGCCTGGATGGAAACGTCCAGAGCAGATACAGGCTCGTCACAGACGATGAATTCAGGGTCAAGCGCAAGAGCACGGGCAATAACGACACGCTGACGGCGGCCGCCATCCATCTCATGCGGATAAGAGTTACGGAAACGCATGTCGACACCGACCATCTTCATCAGTTCAACGGTACGGTCATCGATCTCACTCTTGGAATACTTCTTTTCGTTGATCAGCGGTTCGGAGATCGCCTGCTGAACAGTGTATCTGGGGTTCAGGGAAGAATACGGGTCCTGGAAAATGAACTGTGCACGGCTGTGATACTCATGCAGAGCCTTTCCCTTTAAACCTGTAACATCTTCACCGTCAAAGAAGATCTTACCATCGGTAGCCGGATGCATGTTGATCAGGCAGCGTCCCAGTGTGGACTTACCGCAGCCGGACTCACCGACAACACCCATCGTCGTACCCTTGTAGATGCTCATGTTTACGCCATCTACAGCGTGGACTGTGCCACGAGGGGATTTGAAGTACTTCTTCAGATCCCGCATTTCGACCAGGGGTCTTTCATTTGTTTTTACTTCTGTCATGATTACTCAGCCTCCTGGGGGTATAAACATTTGATCTCGTGACCCGGACGAATCTCTGTTACAGGGATCTCACCGTGTCTGCACTCATCTTTTGCACGCGGGCAGCGGGGGCTGAAGTAACAGCCTTCCGGCAGATGTGTAGGATCCGGCGGTAAGCCTGCGATCGGATGCAGACGGTCATCATCCTCATCTTCCTTCATGGAAGGCAGAGCACCGAACAGACCGTTTGTATACGGATGCATCGGGTGGTCGAAGATCTCTTCCAGAGAACCTCTCTCGATGATCTGGCCGGCATAGATAACAGCAACTTCATCGCACATTTCCGCAACAACACCCAGGTCATGTGTGATCAGGATCGTTGTTGTACTGTTCTTTTCGTTCAGTTCTTTCATCAGCTCGAGAACCTGTGCCTGGATCGTAACATCCAGAGCTGTTGTCGGTTCATCTGCCAGCAGCAGACTGGGGTCGCAAGCCAGCGCGATAGCGATAACTACACGCTGTTTCATACCACCGGAGAACTGATGAGGATACTCAACATAACGCTCAGCAGGAATACCTACTGTTTCAAGCATCTCAATAGCACGGGCTTTGGCAGCAGCCTTATCACCGCCGTTATGCAGTTCAACAACTTCCGCAATCTGCTCACCGACCGTAATGACCGGGTTCAGCGCTGTCATCGGATCCTGGAAGATCATTGTGATCTTATCACCGCGGATCGCCTGCATTTCCTTTTCACTTAAATCAAAGATATTCTTACCTTCGAAATAGATCTTACCGCCGAGAACTTTCGCCGGAGGATTCGGCAGAATACCCAGAATAGCACGGGCAATTGTTGTCTTACCGGCACCTGTCTCACCGACGAGGCCCAGTGTTTTACCTTTTTCAAGTTCAAACGATACACCGTTTACTGCAAATACATCCTGCTCAGTAGTGATGTAATGAACATTCAGATCTTCAACTTTCAAGAATTTTTCTTCGCTCATTGTATATACCTCACTACTTCTTCAGTTTAGGATCCAGCGCGTCACGCAGACCGTCACCCATCAGATTGAAGGCAAGAACGGTCATCATGATGCAGACACCGGGGAAGATACACATCCACGGATACTTAGCCAGATAAGCACGTGCATCAGCAAGCATAGCTCCCCACTCCGGTGTCGGAGGCTGAACGCCCAGACCCAGATAGGACAGACCGGCAGCACCCATGATATGCCAGCCTACACCCATTGCCATACCAACCAGTGTAGCGGAAATTGCATTCGGCAGCAGATGGCTGACAATAACTTTTACGGTGGAGCAGTTTGTGACTTC
>CADBMY010000216.1 GCA_902795905.1 uncultured Erysipelotrichaceae bacterium | reverse complement strand
GGGCATCTGGCCGTGATCGCACATGATCCTGCGTACAATAAGTACAATATCGGGCAGATCGCGCTGTATGAGACGATCTGTGACAGTATCCGGGCAGGGGATGTACGTTTTCACTTCCTGTGGGAGATGAGCGACTATAAGCGCCGTTTTGGCGGTCATCTGGTAGAACTGTACTACTATCACATCTATCCCGGTACTTCCCTCAGAAGTATCACTGACGGGGTGAAATGCAGGGTGACCTGTTCACTGATGTACTTTCAGAAACGCAGTGAAACAGGCCGGAAGATCATTGACCGGGTCAAGAAAATGATCGGCATGAAATAATGCTATAATACTTAGGTTAAGAGGTGCGGATATGAGAAAACTGAAAGTAATGACGATCCTCGGCACACGTCCGGAGATCATCCGTCTGAGTGAGACGATCAAGGCATGTGACAGGTATTTTGATCATGTGCTGGTCCATACCGGACAGAACTATGATCCAAGACTGAATGATATCTTCTTTCAGGACCTGGGCTTACGGCAGCCGGATTACTATCTTGGCTGTGTAGGCAAGGATCTCGGTGAGACGATGGGCAATATTCTGGCCAAGTCCTACGAAGTGCTGGTGAAAGAGAAACCGGATGCGGTACTGGTACTGGGTGATACCAACAGTGCGCTTTCTGCCATTTGTGCCAAGCGTCTGAAGACACCGATCTTCCACATGGAAGCCGGCAACCGCTGCTGGGACTGGAATGTTTCGGAGATGATCAACCGCCGGATCGTTGATGCGATCAGTGATATCAATCTGCCGTATACGGAAAACAGCAGACGTTATCTGCTTTCGGAAGGGGCAGACGGCAAGACCGTATTCGTTACCGGTTCGCCGATGACGGAAGTGCTGCACAAGCACATGGACCAGATCCAAAACTCCGATGTATTGGAACAGCTGGGTCTTGAATCCGGTAAGTATATCCTTGTCTCGGCACACCGGGAAGAGAATATCGATCTGGAAGATAACTTCATGTCCCTGATGAATGCGATCAATGCGATCGCCGAGAAGTATCAGATGCCGGTGATCTACTCCACACATCCGCGTTCCCGCAAGTTTATCGAGAAGCGTAACTTCAAGTTCCATCCGTTGGTCAGAAACCTGGAACCGTTTGGTTTCTTTGATTACAACAAACTGCAGCAGAATGCCTTCTGCGTACTGTCGGATTCCGGTACGCTCAGCGAAGAAAGTGCGATCCTTGGTTTCTACGGTGTACTGATCCGCACCAGTACCGAAAGACCCGAGGCCCTCGATGCCGGCAGTGTTGTGCTTGGCGGGATCACTTCCGAGACTGTCGAACAGGCGGTGGAGCTCTCTGTGGCCATGCGCGAGAATGCAGAGCCGATGGCACTGCCGAGAGATTATACGGATGAGAATGTATCACTGAAGGTGGTCAAACTGATCCAGAGCTACACAGATATAGTGAAGAGGACGGTATGGCTGGAACATTAGGGTATTATATTGAAAACTGGAATACGAATCTGTTTTCGATCTCGGTTCTGGTGTGTCTCGTCTTTATCGTGTCCGGCTACTTCTGGGGGAAGATCCTGCAGAAGTTCATTCCTTCCCTGAAGGATGCGGATGGTACTTTCATCGGTATCTTCTTTGTCTTTGCGTTATTTCAGATCTATGCGTACTATGCCGTTTCGTGGCGTGTTGATTCCGGCATCGGTTTCTGGCTGCTGGCGGTATTGTTGGCGGCGAGTCCGTTCCTGTGCCTGCTTACGCTGTCCAATCCTTTGCCGAAGTGGATCAATCTGGCAGTCATTCCGGTCGGTATCGGTATTGCGGCCATTCTCGGCTGGGCCAGTGCACAGTTAAATACGAACAATATCTTCTTTGACTCGGTCTACTACATGTCCGATGTCATTGAGAACAGCACACATGCCTTCTTCGGCGGTGTTGACTACTACCACGGTACGACGTTTGGCTACTATGCCTATGACAAACTGCACGGGACCGAAAGTTTCTACTACATCTTTGCAATGGTTCTGCGCTGGGTAAGGGTGATCTTTGAATACAAGGAATCCCTGACGCCGGTATATATCTGGAGTGCATCGCTGCTGTACTATGTATCGCTTGGCTCACTGCTTGTCAGTGCCGTAAACATCCTGTTCCGCAAGAAACATAAGTGGTTCGGCCTGCTTGTCGGTCTCCTGATCCTGTCGCCGTATTACACCAATTACTTCAATACGACCCTGGCGTTCTTCGGCAATTCCTGGCGTACCGTGATCATCGGCTTCATCCTGTTACTGGTATACCTCTATACAAAGACCAGGGATGCGAAGCTGTTTGTGCCGATCACGGCGCTGTATTATGCAGGTCTCTCTGTCAGTTCCTCAGCTTTCTTCCTGGAGGCCTTTATCTCCGGTTCGCTGTTCTTCTGGATGTGCATGAAGAAAGAAGACAACATGTGGAGCTGGATGGGCTTTATCTCCACGTTCCTGCCGATCGTGCACTTTGCGCTGATCATGTTCTATCCGCGTTATGCCGCATGGCAGGAGGTCGTTCCGATCACGGTCGGTGTTGTGGCTCTGCTCTGGCTGATCGCTTTCCTGATCCGCAAACACTTCAGGACTTTCACAAAGATCTTTGTCTGGTTCTTCCCGGTCATCTTTGTGGGTCTGGTCGTGATCTCGTTCCTTGGCCGGAATACGTACTTTGGCTATGATGTCTTCTTCCGGACATGGAGTGAACATGACATGTGCAATAACTACACGAGTCATGTCAGTAATTTCGAACTGTACAGGAATATCTTCTTCTATGTGATGCTGGTATGCCTGTTTGTCAATTTCCGTCACGAGAAGGGCTTCAAGCTCTTTCTGTGCGTGCTTGCGTTACTGTTCATCAACCCGGCAGTAGCTCCGGCCGTAGCGCGTTTCTTTACCGATGAAGTTTATCTGCGTGTGTTTGATCTGCTGGTCAATCCGTTTGTGCTGATCTTCTTAATAGCCAACATGGATGTCCTGCTGTCGAAGATCCATGTACAGTGGGTCGTCCTGCCGGCGGTCGGTGTGCTCAGTTCGATCTTTGCCTGGCAGAATCTGACGGTACCGTACAGTGCGACGCTGAACTTCAAGGAGAATGGTCATAACTGGGAGTATAAGGTATCTCAGGATTCCTATGATCTCTACAGTTACATCTATGACAATATCCCGCACAGTGACCAGAACAGACCTTTGTTCCTGTCACAGGATGTAGGTCTGAAGGGTTATGTCGATGAGATACAGATGGTCTTCTCTTCGGCAGACTTCCGTGATTCGCTGGCGGATCCGGCACTGTATAAAGAACACTATGATCTGATCACGATGTTCTATCCGGAGAAGGTAACGATCGACTATCTGGTCTTCGATACCGATCAGGCAGATTATATGAAGATGCCGGAGGTACTGGAGAAGTATAAGCCGGATTATGTTGTTATACGTACGAATATGGCCTTCTGGTGGCAGAAGAACGAAGAAGAAGGATGGTTCGTCAAGTCCTACTTCAGATCACAGAATCTCGGTCAGGTGACCGTAGAATACGAGAATGATACGTGGACACTGTTAAAGGTCCATGAGATACCGGAACCGGAAGAAGAGATACCGGAGGAGAATACGGAGGCGAATGGAGAAGTTCAGGGATAACAAACTGATCAGTACACTGATGCAGGAGAAGTATGTACTCTTTGCGTACGTGGTCGTTTTCATGCTGAACAATTTTACGGAATTCTTCTTTGATTTCTGGACCAGACCGCTGTATGCCGTGATCTACTTATGGGTCCTGATGATCTATCTGTACCATACGCTTGTGACCCGTAAATACCTGTCTGACAAGTATTACCAGATCGCACAGGTGTTCCTGATCATCAATGTGTTCTGTTCGTTTATATATAAGGCGAACTGGCGCTTCTCGATCCTGCAGGACTTTGCGATCCTGGTGCTCTATATCTTTATCTCGTTCGGGGCATTTCACGAGAAACAGGATATCGGACTTCTGGAGAAGATGATGTGGTTCCTGATGGTCGTGACCTTTGCGACTTCCGGCATGAGTATCTATGCCAAGTTCTATCATACGGAATGGCTGAAGGAAATAGCATCTGACCGGTACAGAGGATTCTACAACTACTACAACGAGGGAGCAGTGTACTGCTATGCCTCGATCATGTTTTCGGCATATATGCTGGCTTCCCGCAAGGCTCTGCCGCTGAAAGTCTTTTCCGCTGTGAATATCCCCGTACAGCTGATGTATATGGTATACGCAAGAGCGAGAACGTATATTCTGGCGCTGGCGGCTTCGGTATTTATCCTGGCTCTGGTCATTGCCCATCTGAAGGTGAAGGATAAGAAGAAACTGCGGATGATGTATCTGTGTATGTTTGCGGCGGCTGTGCTGGGCGGGTATGTGCTGATCTTTACGAAGTACGGCATGGGCAGAAATATCGCCGAATTCTCGTTTAACGGGTATACGTTCAAGGATCTCGGCACGATGCCGGAAGATGTCAGAGATGATTTCCTGAACCGGTTTACCTCGGCCAGATGGCTGATGTGGAAAGAGTGCATAGGGGTCATCAAGGAGTCACCGATCATCGGCTACGGCCTCAAGAGTGCCGGTTTCACCTTCTTTGTCAACAGGGGCTATAACTCCCATAATCTGTTTATTAATTCCATGATGTACAGCGGTATCATCGGTACCGTATGGATGACATACTATCTGTTTGTGCTGATGAAAGACAGCGCAAAGAACTGTTACAGTATCACCAGAGCCGTGCTTTGGATCTATGCTCTGGGCAACGTACTGATCGCACAGCTGGAGACCGGGCTTCTTTACAACGGTAAGAATACCGTGGCGATCTGCTGGGCAATCTGGGGTCTTCTGACATGTCTGCGTGACATGCGCACTGACGCTGAGAATGAGCTATATTGAGTTTAAAAACGTAACCAAGACATATCATGTCGGAGAAGTGGACATACAGGCACTGGCAGGTGTTGATTTCAGTGTGGAGAAGGGACAGTTCGTGGTCGTGGCCGGGGCCAGCGGTGCCGGCAAGAGTACGATCCTGAATATTCTCGGCGGTATGGATACCTGTACCTCAGGCGAGATCACCGTGGATGGGACCAGGGTAGATCTGATGGATGAGAAGGAGCTGACCGACTACCGGCGTTTTGACATTGGTTTTGTCTTCCAGTTCTACAACCTGGTACAGAATCTGACAGCCCTGGAGAATGTGGAACTGGCGACGGAGATCTGCAGGGATCCTCTGGATCCGGCAGAGACACTGCGGGAAGTCGGTCTTGGTGAGCGTATGCATAACTTTCCGTCACAGTTATCCGGCGGTGAGCAGCAGCGTGTCGCCATTGCCAGAGCCCTTGCCAAGAATCCGAAGCTTTTACTGTGCGATGAACCGACCGGTGCCCTGGACTATGTGATGGGCAAGCAGATCCTGCAGGTACTGCAGGATACCTGCCGAAGACAGGGGATGACGGTGATCATCATCACGCATAATCTGGCGATCTGTCCGATGGGTGACCGGGTGATCCGGGTCAAGAGCGGAAAGATCATCGCCGATGAGTATAACGAACATCCGCAGGATATCTCTACGATCGAGTGGTAGACATGAACAGAGCATTCCGGAAAGATATTATCAGGCTGATCAAAGCCACCAAAGGACGTTTTCTGTCACTGACCGCGATCGTTACGATCGGGGTCGCTTTCTTTGTGGGCGTTTCGGCTGTATCCACGGTCATGGCCTACAGTGTGGACAGGTACGATGACGATAACAGCCTGAAGGATATCACGGTATACTCTGACTTTGGTTTTGATGATCAGGACGTACAGGATATCCGGTCTCTGGAAGAAGTGGAACTGGCAGAACCGGCACAGTTTGTCGATACCATCGGCAGTGTGGACAGCCTGACGATGATCACGCGTATTCATTCCTATGATCAGGATGCGGTGATCAACCGGGTCGTGCTGAAAAGCGGAAGGATGCCGGAAAAGCCCAACGAAGCACTGGCGGAAAACGGCACGGAACTGATCCAGGGCTTCAGCCTGGGCAGTCAGGTTACCCTGACAAGACCGGATAATGATCTTGAGGACTGGCTGGTGACCGATACATTTACGGTCGTTGGAACGATCGATACACCGGTATATCTGAATGAGACAAAGGAAAACAGCACACTGTCCAACCGCTATATCGATACTTACCTGTATGTACCGTTAGATGCCTTTGTGCCGGATTACTGGACCGAGATCAACCTGCTGATCAAGGACGGCAAGAAGTACAACAGTTTTACCGATGCCTATACGTCCTATGACAAAAGTGTCAAGGAAGCGGTAAAACAGCTGGCAGCGACCAGAGAATCCAGACGGCGTGATCAGCTGGTTGAAGACGCCTGGAAAGAATATAACGAAGGCTATCAGGAGTACCTGGACGGCAGGCAGGAGTATGATGAGAAGATCGCTGATGCCGAACAGGAGATCGCTGATGCCGAACAGGAGATCATCGACGGTGAAAAGGAACTGGCTGACGGGGAAAAGAAGCTGAGGGATGCCGAAGAAGAACTGGAGAAAGCCAGGATCGACGGAGAACAGCAGATCGCCGATGCCAGAGCCGAGATCTCAAAGAACGAGGGACTCTTAGCGGCAGGACAGGCCGAACTGGATAAGAAGAAGGAAGAATATGCCGGGACGATAGCCGAACTGGATGCGTTACTGCCGGTGCTGGAGATCCTCGAGAGTGCGGATATACAGGAACTTGCGGAAGCTCTGGAGAGCCTGCCGGAAGACGTTCTTTCACGTCCTGTCGAAGATCTGGAAGGACTGCTGGAAGAATACCGGCAGCTGGCAGAAGAACTTCATGAAGCCTTCCCGGATGCTGATCTCAGTGATCCCGAGCAGATCATTGCCGGCTACGACCAGGCTGTCTCCGGGATACAGACAGCCCTGGATACGCTGCAGAGTGAAGAGGCTCTGGCCAACGCGGAAGCACTGCGCAGTGTCAGCGGGGAAGACGGTATTGATGACCACCCGGAAGCCCAGGCTCTGTTAGAAACGATGAATACGGTATCACCGGTACCGCTGACACTTTCGACGGTGGCAGAAGTGCTGAATACCTATGACACGATGGTGGCCGGGCTCGAAGAAGCCAAGCAGGATCTTTTCCGTCCGGAAGTACAGAAGGCCATAGAAGATCTCAGAAACGGCGGACAGCTGCCGGATCTTTCTGCTCTTGAGAATATCAACACGGAGGATATCGATCAGCTGATCACGGCTCTTGAGACCCTCAGCGGCAAGAAGATCACCACAATCAAAGATCTTCTGGATGCGATCCGGGAAGCCGATGTCTATGCGCAGAAAGTACGTGATGCCAGAAAACAGATCGACGATGGCTTTGCGGAGGCTGAAAGAGAGATCGAAGAAGGGGCCAAAGCCCTCGAAAAAGCCTATGAGATGACGGTCAATGCGTCCGTACAGCTCTATGATGAACTGGAGAAAGCGAAGAAAGAGATCGCCGACGGCTGGAAAGAGATCGAGGAGAACAGACAGAAGCTGATCGACGGTAAGAAAGAGCTTGAAGATGCCAAGGAAGAACTGGAAGACGCAAAGCTCGACGGTCAGCAGGAGCTCAACGATGCCAAGGCAGATCTCGACAAGGCAAAGCAGGAGATCGAAGATCTCGCGGCAGGCAAGTGGACAGTGCTCGACCGCAGTCAGCACTATGCCAGTGAAACATACTACAATACCGTCAAGCAGATGAAGGCGATTGCCAATATCTTCCCGGTCTTTTTCCTGCTCGTAGCAGCTTTGGTATGTCTGACAACGATGACCAGAATGGTCGCCGAGCAGAGAGGACAGATCGGTATCATGAGAGCCCTTGGCTACAGCCGTTTCAAGTGTGCCGAAAAGTACCTGGTCTATGCCGGTGCAGCGACTTTGATCGGTATGATCCTCGGCAGTATCAGCGGTATTGCGGTCTTTCCGGCGGTGATCTATCACACCTGGCGGATGATGTATATCCTACCGCAGATGCGCATACGCATACCGTGGGGACTGATCCTGTTATCCAATCTGCTGTTTTTGGCGATGATGGAGATCACGACCTGGTATGCCTGCCGTGCCGATATGACCGAAGTGCCGTCGCAGTTATTACGCCCGAAGGCACCCAAACTCGGCCGCAGGACCCTGATCGAACGCATCCCGTTTATCTGGAAACGCTTCTCATTCTCCTGGAAGATCGTTGTACGCAACCTGTTCCGCTACCGCCAGCGTTTCATCATGACCGTGATCGGCGTCGCCGGCTGTACAGCTCTGCTGGTGACCGGCTTCGGCATCAGTGATTCGATCAATGCGATGGTTGATATCCAGTTTTACGAGATCATGAAAACGGACGGTCTCGCCCGGTTTGCGGATGATACGCCGGCTTCCGCTGCCCAGCGCATCTTCCGTCAGGTTCAGCAGAACGAACACGCGGAAAACGTGATCCTGGCCGGCAGCTACAACGCCAAGGTCTATAACGCAGAAGAGAAAGATGAGACTGTCACGGCTGAGATCTTCCGTGACAGTGCACAGGCGGCAGAGATCTACAACCTGAGACAGAGAACAGATCACAAAGAGCTGATCCTGCCGGAGGACGGGGTCATCATCAACGAGAGACTCAGTGAGAATCTCGGCGTCGGTGTCGGTGATACACTGACCCTGGAGAGCTTCAACGGTGTGCGTAAGGATGTAAAGATATCCGGTATCATGGAGTATTACATCTATCACTATGTGCTGATGAGTGAAGACTACTACCGTGAGATCTTCGATACGGAGATGAAGAGGAATACACTGTTTGTCAAGGCGGCAGGGGATTCCGACCTGTTACAGGCAGATCTTGCGGCATACGAGGAGATCAGCGATGTCGAGTTCGTCAATGCCGTTCTGGATAACTTCCGGACCATGGTCAAGGGTATTGACGCTGTCGTCTGGGTGCTGATCATCTCTTCGATGTCCCTGGCCTTTGTCGTACTAAGCAACCTGACCAACGTCAATATCAGTGAAAGACAGCGGGAGATCGCGACGCTGAAGGTACTGGGCTTCCGGCGCCGGGAAGTTGAAAACTACATCTTCCGTGAGAATAACATTCTAACTGTTCTGGGCGCGCTTGCGGGTATTCCGGTAGGACAGATCCTGCACCGGTATATCATGGGTGAAGTCGAGATGAGCTATGTCATGTTCGGCCGAAGGGTATTCCCCCGCAGTAATGTCTATGCCGTG
>CADBMY010000215.1 GCA_902795905.1 uncultured Erysipelotrichaceae bacterium | reverse complement strand
TACACGCGCAGTGGTGTCTCGGAAGCGACTCGAACGCTCGACCCACTGATTAAAAGTCAGTTGCTCTGCCACCTGAGCTACCGAGACGGCTCCAAAATATACCAAGCCCGACATTGCCGGGCTGATAAAGCAAGTGGTGGAGAGGGACGGTTTCGAACCGCCGAACCCAGAGGGAGCAGATTTACAGTCTGCCGCGTTTAGCCACTTCGCTACCTCTCCAAACTGGTGCCGACTATAGGAATCGAACCTACAACCTATTGATTACAAATCAATTGCTCTGCCAATTGAGCTAAGTCGGCAAACTTCATGGTGGAGGTTAACGGGCTCGAACCGCTGACCCTCTGCTTGTAAGGCAGATGCTCTCCCAACTGAGCTAAACCTCCATATTGAAGTGCCTATAAAATATACCATGTCACAGAAATACCGTCAATAAATTTTTCTGTGTTTTTTACTTTTTATCTACAGTAAGAAAGATCAGTTCCGGATCGTTATACAGCCTCGGTATCCGGTGATAGTGACGTACAAGACCTCTGCTGATCAGCAGCTCTCCGTGTGCAAGATGGATGATACCGTCGGTATACTTCGGGAAGAAGCCCTGATTGGGGGCTGCGATCCCCTGCTTCGTGAAGGGAATCCGCCACTGTCCGCCGTGCGCATGTCCGGTCACAGTCAGATCATTGCCGCATTCACCATAAAGATCAGCCCAGTGCGGTCTGTGCGACAGCAGGATGCGGTATGAGTCTGTATGAAAGATCGCTTTCAGTTCTTCGGCGGAAGGTTTATCCACCTCATGCGGACAGCGTATACCACCGATCTCCACCTCAGTACCGCGGATATTCAGCACTTCCGAAGTACTCTCCGGCACATGAATGCCGAATGAACGCATCGTACTGATAATACCGTCAGGATCTTTCTGATACTCCTCATGATTACCTGTAACAAAAAACGTTGTATATCTGCCAAGCTGCGACATCAGCTTATACGCATTCTTCCGGGCATAATCACCAACCATATCCCCGGGGATCAGGATCAGATCGGGATCAAAATCCCTGATGGGTTTCAGGATCTTTTCCATCTCTCTGCCGTAATAACCATTGTGCAGATCGGACAGGACACAGATCCGCAGTTCTCCGTTTACCTTATCGGACAGAAGATGATACCGTGTGATACCGAGACGGTAAGGCAGTCCGCAGACAACCAGCAGTACAATAAGTGTGATCAGAACATATTTCATATCTGTATTTTATCCTGTCAACCGGTATTTGTGAACGCTGCGGAGATGGAAGTATTACCGCATTTCATCTATACTCAAATTAAAGGAGTATTGATATGAGTGAAAGACGTCAAAAGATCATTCAGGTGATACAGAATGCCGGCCTTGACGGTGTACTGTACGCATCAGGGCCAAATTTTCAGTATGTCAGCGAATGTACAAAGTATTTCTGGCAGCGTGACTGCATGAACAACATCGGCGGTCCTCACGGTTCTCATCTGCTTCCGGAAGCCTTGATCTGGCTCTCGGCGGAAGGAGACTGCACGATCATTGCGATTCCCCGCCTCAAAGATCTCTTCCCCGGTCAGAAGGTGATCACATCCTGGTTTGATCAGATGGAAGATACCCTCTCGTTTGTGATCAGCGGCAAGCGTATCGGTATCGGTGCCGACTGTGCGGGATGGATGAGACAGACCCTGCCGGAAGTACTGCCGGATGCCGAACTGGTGGATGCCGAACTTCTGCTGAAGGATCTGCGCAAGATCAAGGATAAAGACGAGATTGCCCAGCTGCGTAAGCTGGCCCGCTTTACCGATCAGGCGATCATGTGGACAGCCGAGCATTTCCGTGAAGGCATGACGATGGCAGAAGCCGAGGACATGCTGATGCGGTACGGCATGGAACAGGGAATGGATGACTTCTCCTTCCCGCCGACCATCGGTTTCAAGACCCGCGGTACGTTTACCCCCGAACAGAACTATGACTTCCCGCGTACGACAAGACTTGTGCCCGGCACCGGTATTGCGTTTGATATCGGCTTTGTCAAGGACGGTTACTGCTCCGACTGGGGCCGTACGCTCTACTGGGGCAAGGCTCCGCAGCTGGTCAAAGACGGATACCGTGTCCTGCAGGATGCTCAGGTCAATTTCATCAACAGTATCGTGCCCTACGAGACAAATGTTAACTCCACATACCGGACGATCACCGAATACGTTGAAAAGCAGGGATTCGGCGAATACTTCAGAAAACAGAAAGCCGGCATGAACGGACATCAGATCGGTATCGACTGTCATGAATTCCCGATGCTTAAGGAGACTGAGGATGAACCCTTCCTGCCCGGTATGGTCTTCTGTTCGGAGCCCAAGATGATGTTCCCGGGAGAAATGTACATGCGTGTAGAGGACATGATCCTGATCACCGAAGACGGTGCCGAATCCCTTTCCGTCTTCCCGCGTGATATGTTCGAAATCGGCTGTTAAAAGGCTTTATAAGACACTAAACATGTATTTTGATAAACTTTTCTGATTTATCATGTATAATTAGTTTTGGAGCGCATTAATCAAAAGTTCACAAGTATAATTCCGACTATAGTATTTGTATACCGAAAGAATGCGCCGAAAGAAGAGAGGTTAGATTATGGCAGAACTGAATTTAAGTAAGTATGGCATCACCGGTGCAACCGAGATCGTCTACAATCCTTCCTACGATTTACTGTTTGAGGAGGAAATGAAATCTGAACTGACAGGTTACGAGAAAGGTCAGCTGACAGAACTTGGTGCCGTCAACGTTATGACAGGTATTTATACGGGCCGTTCGCCTAAGGATAAGTACATTGTCATGGACGAAAACTCCAAAGATACTGTCTGGTGGAATTCTCCCGAATATCCCAATGACAACCATGAACTGTCCGAAAAGAACTGGGCTGAACTGAAGAAGCTGGCTCTTGAAGAACTCTCCAACAAGAAGCTCTATGTAGTTGATGCATTCTGCGGCGCAAATAAAGATACACGTATGGCTGTCCGCTTCATTATGGAAGTCGCATGGCAGGCACACTTTGTAAGAAACATGTTCATTAAGCCGACAGCTGAGGAAGAAGCAAACTTCGAACCTGACTTCATGGTTTACACAGCTTCCAAGGCCAAGGTTGAAAACTATAAGGAAATGGGTCTCAACTCTGAGACAGCTGTTGCCTTCAACATCACAAGCCATGAACAGGTCATCCTGAACACATGGTACGGCGGTGAGATGAAGAAAGGTATGTTCTCCATGATGAACTACTACCTGCCGCTGAAGGGTATTGCGTCAATGCACTGCTCCGCCAACACAGACATGGAAGGCAAGAACACAGCGATCTTCTTCGGTCTCTCCGGCACAGGTAAGACAACACTGTCCACAGACCCGAAGCGTCTGCTGATCGGTGATGATGAGCACGGCTGGGATGACAACGGTGTCTTCAACCTCGAAGGCGGCTGCTATGCGAAGGTCATCAACCTGGACAAGGAATCCGAACCGGATATCTACAATGCGATCAGACGTGATGCTCTGCTCGAAAACGTAACTGTTGATGCTGATGGCAAGATCGACTTCGCTGACAAGAGCGTTACAGAGAACACTCGTGTTTCCTACCCGATCGATCACATTGAGAAGATCGTAAAGCCGATTTCTCACGGCCCGGCAGCACAG
>CADBMY010000214.1 GCA_902795905.1 uncultured Erysipelotrichaceae bacterium | reverse complement strand
CCCCTGACCAAGGCTTTTCCGCTGATGTGCGGATCTCTTGAACAGATCCGGGAGATCGCCGAAGTAACAAAAGACGCCGAAAGGATCATCCGTGCATACATGCCGGGACCGCTGACCGTGGTTCTGAAAAAGAAAGACAGTGTGCCGGCTTACATTAACGGTGGTATGGATACCCTGGCCATACGGATGGCTTCCAGCGCGGAGATCGAAGAACTGATCGAACTGATCGGGGAACCGCTGTATATGACCAGTGCCAACCAGTCCGGGGAAAAGACATGCACGACACTGGATGAGATCGAAACAAGCTGTCCGCTTCTGGACGGTATGCTGGAGGGAGATACGCGCTTCGGAGAAGCCAGTACGATCGCCGACTGCACGGGAGAGATCAGGATCCTGCGGGAAGGACCGCTGACCGAAGCAGATCTGAAGCGTGTGCTGAGACCGCTGGACAGAGAAGAACTCAGACGTAAACTGCAGGAACTTGACAGGCCTGTATATGAAGAGATGGATGAGGCAAAGCCGGCAAGACCGCGGCCGCAGTTCTCAGCGCTTTCGGAAATGTCTCTGCCGAGGGAGAAGAAGAGTCTGCAGGAAGTGTTGGATCACCGTGCCGAAAGCTTTACGGAGATGCTGTTCAGAATGATCGACAGACAGGGCAGTACGGATGTCGAGGTATACAAGAAGGCAGGGCTTGACCGCCGCTACTTCTCAAAGATCAGAAGCGGTACGATCCCGCGCCGCAATACCGTGATCGTACTGGCTCTCTCAATGCGTCTGAACATAGATGATACCCGTGATCTTCTGGCTAAGGCAGGATATGCGCTGTCGGATGCGGATAAAAGAGACTGTATCCTGCGCTATTGTATCGAGCAGGAGTACTACGATACGCTTGGAATCAACGAACTTCTGTACGAATACGGACTGCCCTTACTGAATGCATAAATGTCGCCGTCACGGCGACCTTTTCTTTTCCGCATCTCTGTACAGTAAAGACGGAGGTAAGGAAAAATGTTAACAGAGATCATCTTCATACTGGACAGAAGCGGTTCCATGCACGGACTGGAAAGCGACACGATCGGCGGATATAACGCCTTTCTGGAGGAACAGAAAAACGGCAGGGGAGATGCCCTGGTCACGACGGTGCTGTTTAACGACCGCATGAAAGTCATCCATGAGCGTATGCCGATCAGCGAAGTACGCGGGATCACGAAACAGGAGTATACGGCTGCCGGGTCGACAGCACTGCTGGATGCGGTGGGGGAAACGGTCAGGGAAACAGAGCGTATGCATGAACTGTGGCCGAAGACAAGACCGGATCATACCGTCATGGTCATTATCACCGACGGATATGAGAATGCGAGCCGTAAGTATACCCGCAGAGATATCCGGAATATGATCGGACGGAAAAAGGAGGAGGGATGGGAATTCATCTTCCTTGGGGCCAATATTGATGCCGGGGAAGCTGCTGATGATATCGGTATCGGTGCTGCTTCCTCGGTGAATTACCACGCGGATAAGATCGGCATAGAGACAAACTTCAGGGCTGTAGGGAAGATCTTCACGAATCTGCGCAGCACCGGTGTCTATGACGAAGAGGAAGGTCTTGCCGATATCGCCCGCGATTATCACAGCCGGAAGAGGTAAGCTGTCAGGATCTCAGATATAAAACAGACGGAAACGAAAAAGAGGCTCGCTGCCGGTAAACGGAGGAAAGCCTCTTTTCAGTACAGGACAGCAGGATCCGGTATCAATCCAGATAGCGCATGTGGACCGCCCGGTTCCAGATCTCACGAAAGTGCCTGTCATATTCTTCTCTGGTGACAGGATCGCCGCACACCATCAGCGTGTAATCCACGCCGTAGAACAGATAGCGGATATCCGTCATGACAAAGCCGTTACGGCGGTAGAACGAAAGCCTTTTCAGCTGCTGATCAAGGATCAGAGAAGAGCTGTCCGGTGTCTCAACTTCCAGCAGAACCGACAGATCAGGGCCGAGAGACCTGATCATCTGCAGGAACATACTGCCGTATCCCTGCACACGGTACGCCTTGCACACAGCCAGATAGTGGATAAACATAAAGCGTTCACCGTGATAGAGAAAGACAAAGCCGTAAAGGATATCATCACGGTAAAAGGCATACAGGTGTCTTTGGGCATTGCGCATGGACAGAAGGATACGGAAGGGAATGCGTTCATCCGCAGGAAAGGCATCGCGGTAGAGTTTGCCGATCTCCTTCAGCCGGGGATCATCACCGGTGATCTTTGACATACGGATCATGTTGGTATCGCAGGCGGTCATGATTGTATGTTACCATGATTATAAAGAATGGAGGCAGATCATCATGTGGAATAAATTAGACACAGGTGCCTACGAGGGAATGATCGCCGAAACGATTACGATTCCCAGCCGTAAAGGAGATCCAATCAATGCATATTATTCCCGTCCGCTTGGGGCAGGACCTTACCCCGGTATCGTTCTGATCCCGCATATGCCGGGATGGGATGAATGGCAGAGAGAAACAGCCAGACGTTTTACCCAGCATGGTTACGCGGTCATCTGTCCGGATATCTACGGAAGAGTCGGGACAGGTCTTCCTGCCGAAGTTGCCAAACAGGCAATGGGACAGGGCGGTGTACCTGACAGCGATGTAATGGATGATACCGCAGGTTCACTTGCATTCCTGAAAACACAGCAGACATCCAATGGTAAAGTCGGTGTGATCGGTATGTGCTCGGGCGGCAGACATGCATTCCTGGCAGCGTGCACGGTAGATGGCTTTGACGCAGCGGTCGACTGCTGGGGCGGCGGTGTGATCCAGACCGAGACAACACCTTCGAGACCTGTAGCGCCGATCGAGTATGCAAAGGATCTGGACATTCCTCTGCTTGGTATCTTCGGCAATGAAGATAAGAACCCTGATCCCGATCAGGTCAATGAGACCGAACGGATCCTGAAGGAGCATGGCAAGGACTATGAGTTCTACCGCTACGAAGGGGCAGGACACGGTATCTGGTATTACGATAAGCCCATGTACAGACAGGAAGCTGCCATGGATTCGTGGGAAAAAGTATTTGATTTCTTCGAAAAACATTTAAGATAATAGAGACAAGAGGATGACCGGGCTTACCCGGTCATCCTTCACATGGAGACATATGACCGCATCATTTGTGACAATGGCCAAGCCTGTCGGTTCCTTCTGCAACATGCGCTGCAAGTACTGCTATTATCTGAATGCGGATAACGGAGAAGACTTTACCAATATCCGCATGCCGGCAGATCTTCTGGAACAGTATATCCGTGACTATATCGCATCCTCCCCGGGGGATACGGTTTCTTTTACGTGGCACGGAGGTGAGCCGACGCTGGCGGGTCTTGACTTCTTCGAGGAAGCTGTCAGGCTGCAGAAGAAATACCTGCCGAAAGGAAAGACCTGCTGGAACAATATTCAGACTAACGGTCTTTTGCTCGATGAGAAGTGGTGCTCATTCCTGCAGAGAGAGAAGTTTGATATCGGTGTCAGTATTGACGGAAACCGGTATGTCCACGATCTGTACAGGGTGGATGCCGGTGATCAGGGTACCTATGAACGTGTCAGTAAGGCTGTGAAGATGCTGAAGGATCACGGTATCTATCCCGATCTTCTGTGTACGGTAACCGAGGATACAGCGCATGCGGCCAAAGCCGTATACCAGTCTCTGCGTTCGTTTCACACGGGCTGGATACAGTTTATTCCGATCGTTCGCTATGATGCGCAGAGACATACAACACCGGATTCGGTAACCCCGGAAAGCTACGGCAGATTCCTGAAGGAAGTCTTCCGGGAGTGGATCCGCCATGATCTCGGAAAGACCAATGTGCAGATCTTTGCGGAGACGGCACTTGTGCTCTCGGGACAGAAACCGAATGTCTGCTGGTTTGCAGAGACCTGCGGCAATGTGCTGATCACGGAACGGGACGGCAGTGTGTACAGCTGCGACCATTTCGTTGACAGATATCATAAACTGGGCAATATCCGGGATACTTCGCTTGCGGAACTGGCGTCTTCGCCGGCCCAGATTGCGTTTGGCATGCGCAAGCAGGAAGTCAGTGAACGCTGTAAAAGCTGTCCGTATCTGTTTATCTGCAGCGGCGGATGTCCCAAAGACCGTGACAGGGAAACAAATGTGTATTATCTTTGTGAGGGACTGTATGCGTATTTTGAGTATGCAGTACCGCTGTTAAAACAGGCAATGCAGTTAAGCAGGGAAGGAAAGAACTCTGCCGAGATCATGAAAATATTAATTCAGACTAAGGAGACCGGAAAATGAGTGAAGAGCTGAAGGAACGCAGTGAGATAGAAGAAAAGTACAAATGGGATCTGTCGTCACTGTTTGTCAGTGACGAAGCCTGGGAGAAAGCTTATGAGGAGATCGACGCACAGATCGAAAAGACAGCTGCGTTTGCGGGAAAGCTGAACAATGCGGAGACGATCCGCAGGTATTTTGATACGGAGATGGAGATGAGCCGGAAACTGG
>CADBMY010000213.1 GCA_902795905.1 uncultured Erysipelotrichaceae bacterium | reverse complement strand
GCTTCGATGATGGCACTGGAACCGGATATTCTGGTGCTCGATGAGCCTACAGCAGGACAGGACTTCCGCAGTTATACCGATATCATGAACTTCGTGAATATCCTGAACAGAGAGTACGGCAAGACGATTCTGTTCATTACCCATGACATGCACCTGGCAATTGAGAATACCGACCGGGCGATCGTCTTTGCGGACGGTAAGGTCATCGATACGAACAAGGTCTTCTCGGTGCTTTCCAACGAGGAAACGATACGGCGTGCCAATCTTAAGCAGACCTCTCTGTATACATTGGCAATGAAGCTTGGCCTGGATCCGGAACAGACGATCAGGCACTTTATCGAGTACGAAAGGACGGTGAAGCAGGGTGAATAACAAACTGGTAATCAACTATACACCGGGACCTACCCTGATCCACAAGCTTTCCGGGTTTACAAAAGTATTCCTGTTTCTGGTCATGACGGTGGCGATCATCTCAACGTTTGATATCCGTATCCTGGTACCGCTGTTACTGATCAACGTGGCAGTGATCATCTCCATGAAGCCTAATTACAAACCGCTTGTTGTGGTCTTCTCGATCACGTTTGTGACCGTTACACTGATCGGCAATCTGATGCTGTTTGCGGTAAGTCCGGAGGCAGGTCTGAACAATGTCGGTGCGGAACATATCATCTGGCAGGGCAGCGGATCACACTATATCTCGAAGGAATTCCTGTGGTATATCTTCGTGGTATTCATGAAGAGAACGACGTCGTTTGCTTCGGTCATGGCTTTCGCGCTGGCAACGACACCGTCGGAGTTTGCGTCAGGGCTGAACAAGTGCGGTCTTCCCTACAAGATCTGTACGATCGTTTCCCTGGCATACAGAACGATCCCGGATATTGCGAATGACTTTATCAATATCCGAAACAGTATGATGATGAGAGGTGCCGAACTGACCGGTAAGGGTGTCAGTCTCTGGAAACGGCTGAAAAATACTGTACTGCTGCTGGTGCCGCTTGTCTTTACCGCTTTCGGCAAGGTAGGGAATATTGCCAATGCGATGGATCTGCGTGGGTACGGTAAGAATAAGAAACGTACATGGTACGCAGAGAATGAACCGACAAAGGCTGATCATATCGTCAGGATCCTGACTGTGATCCTGTTGGTACTGGTGATCTATTACATCGTGCGCTATCGGTTTATCGACCCATGGCCGGCGAAGTTCTGGTGCCCCTGGCTGTCACGTGATGAAATCGTACATATTGATGTGCTTGATACGATCAAGCTGTTTGACTGGTTCAGAAAATAGAGGGTGAGAATATGAGAAATCTTGTAATACAGACGGATTTTGGGACCGGATCTCTGTCGGTCAGTGCAATGCACGGTGTTTGTGCAGTTGTCTGTCAGGACCTGCCGGTCAGTGACGGGAATAATGCTGTACACCAGTTTGATGTACTGGATGCCTCGGATTCCCTGATGTATCTTCTGCCGTACTGGCCTGAAGGCACTGTGTTCGTCAGCGTTGTGGATCCCGGGGTCGGCACAAGCAGAAGAAGCTGTGTTGCCAGAACCACCAACGGGATGTATATCGTTACGCCGGATAATGGAACTCTGACCTATGTCAGAGAACGTGTCGGTATTGAAGAAGTGCGTGAGATCGATGAGTCGGTCAACCGTCTGCCCGGTTCGGAGGGTGTGCATATCTTCCACGGACGTGATGTTTATGCCTACTGCGGTGCGAGACTTGCCTCAGGAATTATTGACTTTGAGGGTGTAGGGCCAGCCTATCCTGTAGATGAGATCGTGATGGCAGAGTATATCCATCCCGAGAAAACAGATGATACGGTAAGCGGAATGATCTGTGAGTCCGATGAACATTTCGGTCTGATCGGTACGAATATTCCTTTCGAGTGGATGTCTGCGTGCGGGATGAATTACGGTGATCCTGTACATGTTACGGTTGAACATGACGGTGAGATCGTTCTTGACAGGGATATCATGCATGTTAAGACATTCGGCTATGTGGAAGTTGGTGAGCCGCTGATCTTCAGTTCTGAGACAAGAACGGTCATGCTGGGAATCAACCGGGGCAATGCCACCGTGGAATACGGTATCGGCTTTGGTACAGCCTGGAAGATGACGGTCAGGAAGGTCAGCAGATGAAACCGGCGGTCGTGATTCTTTCGGACTGCGGTCTTGCGTCGGTGCGTTTTGCGCAGATGGCTGGGGTGATCGAGACCCTGGCTCCGCATACGGATGTATCCGCCGGCAGTCTGGTCTTCGAAAAGAACAATATTCCGCAGATCTCTGCGTATCTGTTTACAGCGGTTCCGTTCTGGCCGGCAGGTACGGTCTTTCTCAGCGATGCCGGGGAAGGCAAGCTGATCGCTGTACGTCTTCCTTCCGGTACGATCCTGATCGGCCCGGATAACGGTTATGCGACAGTATCGGTTTATTCCTTCGGTTATGACTGTGCCTGGGAAGTCTCTGCTGAGCAGTTCGGCAGTGACAGCTTTGCGGCTGCCAGAGCTGCGGCAGCCCTGGTCAGCGGACTGTCTCCGGAACAGCTCGGCCGGAAGCTTGAACGTGAAGATGTTTTCTTCTTTGCGGTTCCGCAGGCAAAGATCAGTGACGGAAAAGCAGAGGGAGAAGTTACGATGCTGCTGAAGACCTTCGGCAATCTTACCTTTAGTATTGCTACAGATGATTTTGAAAAGACAGGGATCGTACATGGTGATACCGTGGAAGTGACTTTTACTCTGGATGATCAGGTGATATACCGTGAACAGATGACCTACCAGCCTTCCTTCGGGTATGTACCGGAAGGGGCACCTGTGATCTTCAACGGCAGTGCCGGTTATATGGATATCGGTCTGAACCGGAAAAGCTTTATCGATACTTGTCTGCCGGAGATCCTCAAAGCTGAAGATCCCGGTACATACAAGGTATGCATAGAAAAGGTGAGGTAACATATGAAACCCTGTGTTGTTCTGCAGTCCGATTTTGGTGTATCTACCGGACTTCCTGCTTCCATGACCGCGGTTATCGCAAAAATCGACCCTGAGATCAGGATCTATGATCTCTGCCACGAAGTCAGAGAATACGATATGCGTCAGGCAGGACGTATCCTGCTTTCTACATATCCCTACTGGCCGGATGGAACCATCTTTGTCAGTGTTGTCGATCCCGGTGTCGGCACAAGCAGACGAAGCTGTGCAGCTCTGCTGGATAACGGCAGTGTGATCATTACACCCGATAACGGGACTCTGAGTTATGTCTATGATCATATTACGGAAGTTCGTGAGATCGATGAGACAG
>CADBMY010000212.1 GCA_902795905.1 uncultured Erysipelotrichaceae bacterium | reverse complement strand
CATACGGTGCCGGATTTGCGGACAGACAGACGACCGATGCAGTCGGCAATGTGATCAACATCGTTAACCCCGATGCCGGCATGAAGGTGCTGCTGTGCGGACATATCGATGAGATCGGCTTCCGCGTCACCCAGATCGATGACAGGGGATATATCCGTGTGCAGAAAGCAGGCGGTGTAAGACCTGCACTGTATGTCGGCTCCCGCATGCAGATCATCCATACAGGTGAAGAAAACGGAAAGCTGACAGAGAAAAAAGTGACAGGTATCGTGGCTGTGACTTCCGAACTGATCAAGAGCGATAATGTCAAGGACAGCGATCTTGTGATCGATATCGGAGCTAAGGACAAGGCACAGGCAGAGCAGTTTGTCAGTGTCGGCGATCCTGTGTGTCAGGATATTGAACCGGCAGATCTTCTGAACGGCATGTTTACCGGCAGAGCTCTCGATGATAAGACCGGCGCCTGGGTGGTCGTTGAGGCAGCCCGCAGGGCAAAGGCATACGGAAGCACCAACGGCATCTATGCGGTGACCAGTGTGGGTGAAGAGACATCCGGACGCGGTGCCTTCTTTGCCGGAGCGAAGATACAGCCGTCCTGTGCGATCGCTGTTGATGTAACCTGGGCCAGCGACTGTCCGGGAACAGATCCTGCTTCAACCGGAGATGTTCGTCTTGGCAAAGGTCCTGTGCTCTGTCACAGCGGTATGGTGAATAAAGCGATCAACCGAAGACTGGCGAAGGTTGCTGAGGAGTTTAACATCCCTGTACAGTATGAGGTGGCAGGCGGCAGTACCTATACCGACGGTGACAGTATTCTGAGGACAGGAGAGGGTGTGCCGATGGCTCTTGTATCGATTCCGCTGCGGTATATGCACAGTTCGGCAGAGACCGCAAGCTATGAAGATCTGGAGAATGCCGCGGAGCTGATCGCCCGTTTTCTTGCATCAATTGACGGAAATTTTTCGTTTGATCCTTTAGGTTAAATTACTCTTCTCAGGAAGAGATGAGTATGTTATATTTATTTTTGGCATCTTTTTGCGTGCAAAGAGATGTACTTCTCACACAGTGGATTCACTGCCCCGTGCGTACGGAGGATGTACTGCCGTACGTTGGCGGTGTCGGAAACTGTGGCGGAAAACAACGGAAAGCGAGGTAAATATAAAATGGCTGTTGTTTCAATGAGGAAAATGCTTGAAAACGGTGTACACTTTGGTCACCAGACCAGAAAGTGGAACCCTAAGTTCCGTCCCTACATCTATACTTCCAAGAACGGTGTATACATCATCGATCTGGAGAAGACGCAGGAACAGCTGACAGATGCATACAATGCGATTCGTGAGATCACCGAGAAGGGCGGCAAGGTCCTGTTTGTCGGCACAAAGAAGCAGGCACAGGCGACGATCCTGGAAGAAGCGATCCGTTCCGGAAGCTTCTATGTTAACCAGAGATGGCTCGGCGGTACTCTGACAAACTTCCGTACGATCCAGAAGTCCATCAAGAAGCTTGTTGAGATCGAAGAGATGGAGTCCAGCGGTACGATCAGTGTCTACACGAAGAAGGAACAGTCCGGTCTGTTAAAGAAGAAAGAACGTCTGAACAACTTCCTCGGCGGTATCAAGGAAATGAAGAAGCTGCCTGATGCAGTCTTCGTTGTTGACCCTCTGGAAGAGCACAACGCTGTTGCGGAAGCAAGAAAGCTGCATATTCCGGTATTTGCGCTGATCGATACAAATGCTGATCCGAATACAGTTGATTATCCGATCCCGGCAAATGACGATGCTGTACGTTCCGTCAAGCTGCTTGTCAGTGTTATCGCGGATGCGATCATTCAGGCTAAGGGCGGTGTACTGGAAGTTGCTTACCAGGAAGATGAAGCTGCTGATGATATCACAATGAATGATGTCATGATCAATGTTGAACAGCAGGCTGCCGAATATGAGAGAAAGCGCCGTCAGAGATATGAGGAGCGCCGTGCTCAGCAGCAGAGAGACCGCCGCGGTTATAACAACAGCGGTGAGAGACGTGTCTTCCGTAAGGACAACAGAAGAAACGAAGAAGCAAAACCTGCTGAGAAGCAGGAAGCAGCACCTGCACCGCAGGCTGCTGAGGCAGTAAAGGAGGCTGAATAAGTATGGCAATTACAGCTGCACAGGTTAAAGAATTACGTGAAATGACCGGCGCCGGCATGATGGACTGCAAGAAGGCCCTTGTCGAGTGTGAAGGTGACATCAAGAAGGCTGTTGACTGGCTGCGTGAGAAGGGTATCTCCAAGGCTGCCAAGAAAGAAGGCCGTACAGCTGCTGAAGGACTCTCCAGAGTTGCTGTCTGCGGCAATAAGGCAGTTCTCGTAGAGATCAACTCCGAGACAGACTTCGTTGCCAAGAATGACAAGTTCCTGGCTCTGCTCGATGAGACAGTGAATACGATCATGAACAGCGAAGCCAAGACAGTTGAAGAAGCTCTTGAACTTCCTGTTGCGGAAGGAACACTGAATGATGCTGTCATCAGTGCTACAGCGATCATCGGTGAAAAGATCAAGCTGCGCCGCTTTGAGATCGTCACAAAGAACGATGACGAGATCTTCGGTACATATATGCACAACGGCGGTCAGATCTCTGCTCTGGCTGTTGTCAAGGGCACACAGGATGCACAGGTTGCCAAGAACATGGCCATGCAGGTTGCATCCATGACCCCTACATATGTATCCCGTAAGGATATGCCTGCTGACATCGTTGAACATGAGCGTCAGATCCAGACAGAGCTGGTTGCCAACGATGAGTCTCTTGCCAGCAAGCCTGAAAAGGTCAAGGCAGGTATCGTTGAGGGCCGTCTGTCCAAGTCTCTGCAGGAGATGTGCCTTGTTGACCAGATCTTCTTCCTGGATCAGGACAAGAAGTGCGGTCAGTACCTGAAGGAAAACGGTGCTGAAGTTGTCTGCTTCGTACGTTACAAGGTCGGTGAAGGCATCGAGAAAAAAGCTGATGACTTTGCTGCTGAAGTAGCTGCCATGGCTCAGGGCAAGTAAGTTACCTAAAGAAAATCGATCTTCTGAACTGCTCCATTGAAAATGGAGAGTTCATTCGGATCGGTTTTTTTCATGTCTGAACAGTATGAGTATTTATGCGCTATGCAGCAGATAGCGGAACAGATATCCTTCCCTGACACATCCTCTGGATACATGCAGGACTTCTGCACCATAGCTCTTCATGATCGATACCAGCATCGTCATTCCCGGTACAAAGACAGACTGGCGTCCGGCAGAGACAATCTCCCGCATGACTGCTGTGGTCTTTTCATCACCGTTTTTCAGCTGTGTATAGATATCCAGTACAGTTGTATACGGGATATCGTCAGAGATTCCGTACAGGGCTCTGCATACACGGCGGAAGGCTCTGACGGTACCGCCGATACCGATCAGTGTATGACTGTCTGTGCACAGTAACGGATACTTCTGCAGAGTCTCACTGACAAGATCATCGGTATAGGACAGTTCCGGAGAAAGCAGGGATAATCGGACACAGCCCATGGGGATACTGACAGCCTCGGTGATCTTTCCGTCATGAAAGGAAATAAACTCTGAACTGCCGCCGCCGATGTCAAAGGCAGCACCGTCCATGATCTCTGCACAGTCGATGCGGGTGCCGAGGTAGTCCAGCTCTGCCTCTTCGCGGCCGGAAAGGGGAAGTACAGGTATACCGGCTGAGCGGAAGCTCTGCAGCATCTCTTCGGCATTGTCGATATGCCGCCATGGTTCGGTGATAAACGCACCGCAGGCATCCGGCTGATATCTGTCGATGATCTGCTTATATCTTTTCAGAACCTCTGTTGTCTTTGTAATACCTTCTTCACGCATATGACCGTTATCATGATAGCCGATCAGATGTACAGGCTCCGACTCGTGATAGATGATCACGGGTTTATCGCTGTATTCATAGATCAGCAGTACAACGGTATTGGAACCGATATCAACGACCGCATATCTCTTCATGGAATACCACCTCAGCAAAATCATACAATATCCTCAATTTCTTCGTAATACTGTATTGTGAAATGATATAATGATACACAGTAAAGGTGAGGACCAATCATATGTATAAGCGAGTTTTGCTTAAACTCAGCGGTGAAGCTCTGGCCGGGAATGAGAAGAATTTTGATCCTGTGGTTCTGAGACAGCTGGCGGCTGAGATCAAGGAAGTTCACGATGCCGGTGTGCAGGTTGCCATCGTTGTCGGTGGCGGTAATTTTATCCGCGGGAAGAGTCTTCAGGAAATGGGTGCTGACCGTGTTACCGGTGATTCCATGGGTATGCTGGCGACGATCATCAATGCATTGGCTATCCAGACATATCTTGAGGGAATTGATGTCGATACACGTGTCATGACGGCTATAGAAATGCCAAAGGTAGCGGAACCGTTCATTCAGAGAAGAGCTGTGCGGCATCTGGAAAAGGGCAGAGTCGTGATCTTCGGCGGCGGTACGGGAAGTCCGTACTTCTCTACGGATACAACGGCTGCACTGAGAGCGTCTGAGATCAAGGCAGATGTGATCCTGATGGCGAAGAACGGTGTTGACGGTGTCTACTCGGCAGATCCGAAGAAGGACCCGAAGGCAGTGAAGTTTGATGAACTGTCCTATATGGAAATGCTCAGCAGAAATCTGCAGGTCATGGACAGCACAGCGACCAGCATGTGCAAGGATAATCATATAGAGATCCTGGTCTTCAATATGAATGAAGCCGGAAATATACTTAAAGCTGTAAAAGGCGAAGCGATCGGTACAGTGATCAGATAAGGAGAGAATATGACATATCAAATCGTTGACACCAGCAAGGAAAAGATGGAAAAGGCAATTGCCTACTTCAAGGATGACCTGAATACGGTCAGAACCGGCATGGCAAATCCCCATATGCTTGACAGAGTTGAAGTTGAATACTACGGATCACCGACACCTCTGAATCAGATCGCAGGTATTTCTGTTACGGAAGGACGTACACTCGTGATCAAACCTTATGACCCGAGCAGTCTGAAGGATATTGAAAGAGCCTGCCACGCTGCCGATCTCGGTATTGCGCCGCAGAATGACGGTACTGTCGTCAGACTGACGATTCCTGCCCTGACCGGTGAGACCCGTAAGGAGATGACAAAGAAAGTCGGCAAGATGGCAGAAGAAGCCAAGGTTCAGATCAGAAATATCCGCAGAGATGCCAATACAGCCATCAAGAAAGATGAAACGATGGATGAAGATGTGCAGAAGGATGCGGAGAACGAGATCCAGAAACTGACAGACAGCTTTGTCAAACAGATCGATCAGCTGGCTGCCAAGAAGAGTGAAGAAGTACTTAAGGTATAAACACTGAAAACAATGATGAATAATCATTGTTTTCTTATTCGTCTCCGGCAGACATACAAAAGCCCGGAACAGTGATATAATTCTTTGGAGGTATACCATGAAAAAGTGTGAACATCTGGCAATCATTATGGACGGCAACGGGCGCTGGGCCAAGGCGCAGGGACTGCCGCGTTCTGCAGGTCATCTGGCAGGAGCGGACAATGTCCGGACGATCGCTATCGCCGCCAGTGAACTGGGTATCCGGTACCTGACGATCTATGCTTTTTCAACGGAGAACTGGAAACGCTCCAAAGACGAAGTCAGCTATCTGATGAAACTGCCTGCGATCTTCTTTGAAAAGTATATGCAGGAGTTTGTGGACAGGGGGTTCCGTATCAATATCATCGGTGAAATGGAAGAGCTTCCGGCTTCTACGGCAGCTGTTTTGCGCAATGCCATGGCAAGATCTGCGGCCAATACAGGTCTGCAGCTGAATATCGCGATGAACTACGGCGCCCACAGGGAGATCGTTCTGGCTGCCCGTAAATATGCGGAAGATGTAAAGAATGGTATTGTACAGAATGATATCGATGAAGATGGTTTTGCACGGTATCTGATGACTGAGGATATGCCTCCGGTGGATTATCTGATCCGTACCAGCGGAGAACAGAGAATATCAAATTACCTGCTCTGGCAGATCGCCTATGCGGAACTCTGCTTCGTGCCGGAAAGCTGGCCGGAGTTTACACCCGAGGTGCTGCGCCGGTGCATGGAGGAATATGAACACCGTGACAGAAGATTCGGAGGTGTGACCAATGAGTAAGAGTATGATCATCAAGATTACTGCCGGTATTATTCTGGCGGCGATCGCTGTGCCCATGGTACTGTTCGGCGGCATCTGGATGGAGATCCTGAAGTGTACCTTTACGGTCCTGGCATCCTATGAGATCGCCATGGTATCGACCGGAAAGCCGAACTGGCCGCAGGCAATTCTGCTGACCGTGAT
>CADBMY010000211.1 GCA_902795905.1 uncultured Erysipelotrichaceae bacterium | reverse complement strand
TTCAGATTATCCGGCGTTTTATGTTCCCACCACCCATGGTGTTTCTATCTCCTCTATTAATCCTTCATACAGGATCACAGAGTCTCCGGTTATGACATTCTCCTGTTTCTTTAACTCTGTATCGGCATTTCTGACCATCTGTATGCCTACGGGAAACTTTCCTTTCTCTGCTGCCTCAGCACGTTTTCTGCTTCGATATCCTCAAAATCTTATACGCAAAGGGATAACTGTCCTGGTTCTTCCTGTTTATGTGTATGATGAACAAAGCTTATGTTAGTTTCTCTAATTATTGTACTCTGTGCAGTTCTGTTTCTCAACGGAAGCAGTCAAACCCGCCCACTAACATGAAAAAGACACTTGCGTGTCTTCTTCATCCGTGATAGATCACCGTACTTCCGGAAGCTACCGATGCAGTGATCCAGACATTGCCTCCGATGATACAGTGATCTCCGATCACCGTATCTCCTCCCAGTATCGTCGCATTGGCATAGATGACAACGTGATTGCCGATATCGGGATGTCTCTTGCCTCCTTTGATCAGGTTTCCCTCTTCATCCGAGACAAAGCTCTTCGCGCCGATCGTTACGCCCTGGTACAGTTTTACATGATCTCCGAGTACGGCTGTTTCACCGATGACGATACCGGTTCCGTGATCGATGCAGAAGTATTCTCCGATCTCTGCTCCGGGATGGATATCGATACCGGTTTCCGTATGGGCATATTCGGTGATGATTCTGGGTATATAGGGCACCTGCAGCTGCTGCAGTACGTGTGCCAGCCGGTATGCCATGATGGCCCGAAAGCCGGGATATGCCAGGATGATCACTGCTTCATCAGCTGCTGCAGGATCCCCTGCATAGATTGCCTGCAGGTCCTTGACCAGCAGTCTCTTGACCTCCGGAAATGCTTCGATATACTTCTCCGGTATATCCGTGATCTCTTCTTTTTCAGCTAACTGATATGCCAGCCTGCTCTGCTTCTTCAGGGCATAGTGAATATACCTGAGATCTTCTTCGTCAGTGCTGTTTTCACTCCTGTAACAGTCCGGAAAAAGTACAGCGAAGGATGCCAGCAGGATCCTGATCACTTCTTCTCTGTCCGGCGGTTTCTGCTTCTTTTCTTCACGTATGCTGCGCAGTCTGCGGATCACTTCTTCATACATGTTATTCCTGAAATAACGGCGTGGAGAGATATCTGTCACCGCCGTCAGGCAGGATCACCACGATCGTTTTGCCGGTATTTTCTTCCCGTTTTGCCAGCTCTGCAGCAGCCTTGATCGCTGCCCCGCCGGAGATCCCGATCAGGATGCCCTCGGTACGTCCGAAGATCCTGCCGTAGGCAAAGGCATCTTCGTTTTCTACCGGGATGATCTCGTCATAGATGCCTGTGTCCAGCACCTTCGGCACAAACCCGGCTCCGATCCCCTGGATCTTGTGGGGACCGGCTTCTCCCCTGGATAATACCGGGGATGATGCCGGTTCCACCGCAACCACCTTTACCTCCGGATTCTTCTCCTTCAGATACTTACCGGTGCCGGTGAGCGTGCCGCCCGTGCCTACTCCTGCCACAAGGATATCGACTTCCCCGTCCGTATCATTCCAGATCTCCGGACCGGTCGTACGGTAATGGATCTCGGGATTGGCAGGATTATCAAACTGTGCCGGAATGTAACTGCCGGGGATCTCTGAGGCGATCTCTTCAGCCTTGGCGATCGCTCCCGGCATACCTTTGGAACCTTCGGAAAGAACGATCTCAGCACCATATGCCTTCAATAGCTGTCTTCTTTCCACACTCATCGTTTCCGGCATGACCAGGATTGCTCTGTAGCCGCGGGCAGCTGCCACACTGGCTAAACCGATACCTGTATTACCGGAAGTAGGTTCAACGATCACGCCGCCCGGTTTGAGCAATCCTCTTGCTTCAGCATCTTCGATCATCGCCTTTGCGATCCTGTCCTTGACAGATCCTGCCGGATTGCGGTATTCAAGTTTGACCAGAATTCTGGCTTTCAGTTCATATTTCTTTTCAAGATTGGCTGCTTCAAGCAGAGGTGTATTGCCGATCAGCTGATCCGCAGATGTATAGATCTTTGACATGTTTGTTCCTCCTCTTCTGTCTGATCTCTGTAACATTGCCTGTGCTGATGGTGCAGATGCATGAAGATCTGTGTCTTCTCATGAGATATCACCTCCCAAAACAAAAGATCCGCCTCATATTTACGGCGGATCTGACAAAACATATATACTCAGAATGTGTTTGAAAACCCGCCCGATCAGGACAGATGACAACACAGATTCTGACTGTACTTCTTGTTCATACTTTAAATTTATGACTAAAGGTGACTGATTGTCAACGCTGATAAACTCTCACTAATTTCTTTGCTGAAGGTCTACCACCCATGGTGTTTCCATCTCCTGTATCAGTTCTTCATACAGGTTATACCAGCTGATGCATTCTTCCAGGATCACAGAGTCTCCGGTGATGACATTCTCCTGTTTCTTTAACTCCGTATCGGCATTTCTGACCATCTGTATATCTATGGGAAGCTGTCTTTTCTCTGCTGCCTCTGCGATCACCTGTTTCAGTCTTCCGGAATTGGATACAGGACTGTCTACCCAGAAGACTGCTTCCCGTACACCATGTTCCTTCAATTTTCCGATGATCATCTCTGCTGCAGGCATCGTCTTGGCAATGACAGAGTATGTCCCGGCAAGGCCGCTGAGGTCCCTGTAGCAGCCGTCTCTTCCCCGCAGGATCATACTCCCGGACAAGGCAGTTTCAAGCAGTACAACGGCGTTAAACGCGTCCACATGCACGGTACAGTTCTGAGGGAGTGCAGGCAATTGCTTCTGCTTGCGTAACTTGTACATCTCATCACTGCAGGTAATACGCATCAGGGCTGTACGCTGTCTTTCTGAAAGCAGATAATGATTCCCGACAAAAGTAATTGCCTGCTTATGTCCGTATCCCCTGTTTAACAGATATGTAATATCATCTGCACATGAGGAAAGGATCCTGCAGGCATCTTCACCAAACAGTTTGTGATCGTCTTCGTGATATCCTCTGCGTATATCTTTCATCTGATTCTATTATAGCTGACAGAAAGTTTCGGAGCGTCAATGATTATCTAACGTACATATTTACTATATAATTTATGTACGGTAGGTATAAATATGAATAAGGAAATACTGGCAGTGTTCAGCAAAAACAGTATTCTGTCTGTTTCTGACATGAAAAAAATGGGGTATTCGAAATATTTCATCAATATTATGGTCAGAAAGGGAGAGCTTCAGAGAGTTGCAAGAGGAATGTATTCACTCACAAATGATCTCGAGGATGAGTTCTATCTTGCCCAATTCAATAACAGTCAAATGATCTTCAGCAATGAAACTGCAGCATATCTTCACCAGCTTACAGGCAGGTATCCGCACCCTCTCAGTGTTACCACTGTTTCAGGCTGTCATCTGCGAAACAACAGCCTTAAGAAATACTATGTTCAGGAAGCACTGCTTAAACTTGGTGTCATCACGATCATCGATCCTTCCGGCAATCCTGTGATAACGTATGACAAAGAGAGAACACTCTGCGATATCGTAAAGAACAGAAACCGAATCGAAGAACAGATATACCTTGAGACCATACAGAATTACTATGGCTCCGGGCATCCAAATTACAGGAAACTCGCTGAATACGCTGATAAATTATCAGTTTCAAAAAGAGTTGAAGAGATTACCAAACTGTTTACGAAGCCGTGATCTTTTCTTTTTGGTAATCATGACCACCCGTGAAACGGGTGGTTTGCTCTAAGGCTATAAGCCTATAAGTGCCAGCCAGCGCCTTAAGACGCTGGCTTTTCCATACAAT
>CADBMY010000210.1 GCA_902795905.1 uncultured Erysipelotrichaceae bacterium | reverse complement strand
TTTCACAGGAACCTTCGCCATAGCGGTCATTGATCCACTGTGCAGCCTTGCGCATCAGTTCCGCCTTGGCTTCCAGCTTCTGCCGGTTATGATCACGCAGGATATACTCCAGGACAGCTTTGTTCGTACTGCCCTGCATACCGGTCATGTGGATATAGCCTTCCTTGCCTTCGGTATGCTCGGGACGCATATATGCAGGTAAAAGAGTATGGTATTCCACAGCCAGGTTGCAGGCAGAGATCAGCTTGTTCTTGCCGCTGCCGGGATGTACCGAAAAGCCGTGGAATGTGACAACGGCTGACATCGCATTGAAGGTTTCATCAGTGATCGTATTTACCGGTCCGCCGTCTGCTGTATAGGCAAAGTCCGCGTCAAACTTCTTTACATCGAAGTTGGCGGTTCCCCTGCCGATCTCCTCATCCGGAGTAAAGGCTACAGCGATGCGGCAGTGCGGTTCTTCGGGATGTTCCTGCCAGTATTGCAGTGCTTCCATGATGGCGGCGATACCGGCTTTATCATCTGCGCCAAGCAGTGTGCTGCCGTCCGTCACGATCAGATCTTCACCCTTTAACTGTTTCATCTGCGGGAATGACTCTACGGCTGTCACCACACCCGGAGCCAGTTCGATATCCTTACCATCGTAGTTACGGATGATCCGCGGATTAACACCTGTCCCGGTATAATCCGGTGCCGTATCCATATGTGCCACGAAACCGATCGTCTTCCCGCTGGTATCCCCGACCGCAGGCAGATGACCGTATACATAACAGTATTCATCCAGTACAGCATCTTCGATGCCCAGTCCCTTCAGTTCTTCCAGCAGTACCTTTGCCAGGTCAAACTGTTTCATTGTGGACGGACTTGTCGTTGATTTAGGGTCCGACTGCGTGTCGATCTTTGCGTAGCGGATCAGTCTTTCTTCAGCACTCATAAACACTGCCTCCCTGCTCATTATATTCCCGCGCATCAATACATTTCAATTTTGACGATCTTTCCCATTTGACGCAGATCATTCTGCAGGTCTTCGATCAGGCGAATCTTGGCGTTCAGAGAAAGCGGTGAGTAGGCAATCGCATCATGGGCAGGGTTATCACTGAGACCTACCATGAAGGTTACCGCACTCGATCCCATCAGTTCCTGAGCCAGACATGTCGCCCCGTCGGTTTCCTCCGACAGCATCAGCTGTTCTCTGAAAGCAGAATCACCGGCTGCACGCTTCAGAAAACGCGCTACCTTCTGCAGCGTAAGTACACCCTCTGTCACCAGATCAACTCCGCGTATAAAGCCTTTCGGCGGTACATCGGAGACAAAGGAGATCAGACCGTCCGTGGTCAGTTCGTGTCCGGTTACCCGGGAAACGATCAGACTGGTCGTGCCTCCGCAGCAGATCTTGCGTCCTGTCGCAGACATCAGCCGGCTGACGACCTTGCGGTCATCCTCCGGATCAGACGGCGGACCTACCATCACCCTGGTCTCCCTGGCTTCGATCACATGTACACATGCGACCGTAGAATCATCACCGGGCATACCACCGTAAAGACTGTCAACATTGGTCAGCAGGATACGTGAGAGCTCTGCCGCCGTGTCTTTCTCGCGCAGATGCGATACCAGGAAGTCCTCTACCTCTTCCTGTCCCCAGCCGAAGTTCAGTGTCATGCCCAGTCCGGCATACAGAACACCGTCGGAGAAGGTAACGATATAGTCTTCCGGCTGTACCTGCAGATGGGCTACATAGACCTTCTTTCCGTTCAGTTCATGAACGACCGTATCGGGATGCCAGAGCTTTCCGTTACGGATCAGTACGGTGGTAGGATTATCAAATCTGGCAATTACGGCATTCCCGTCATAGAAGACCTGAATGATCGTAAAAGTTGAGTAAGCGACTTCTCTCTCCTGATCTACCGGCAGGGTTGCGACGATCGTATCGATTGCATCCTTCAGGCTCATCCCGGAAAAGATCATCTCGCTGATGATCGTACTTGTCAGTGTCGAGAGGATGTTGGCCTTGACACCGCTGCCGAGACCATCTGCCAGAACCATGACCGTACATTTGTCATTCTGTCTGATCTGTACACGGTCTCCGCACAGTTCTTCTTGTTTCTTATTCAGTGAGCGCCAGGCCGCATCAACGTGTATGACCTGTTCCATATCATTCCTCACTGATCGTTTTCTTCAGATTAGTCAGAGCAACCTTGGACTTGGCTGTAGTTTCACCAAGCAGACTGGCGATCTCCTGTACGCTGCGCATCTGGTCATCAATGACCTGCTGAGTCACTTCCAGCGTCTTTTCACGCAGTTCTCTCATGCGGTTTTCCTTTTCCACTTCTTCCGTACGGTCCATCAGGATCAGGATCGTATACGGCTCTCCGCTGATCTTGACGATCGCATGATCGATCAGTCTGTGATAGTTCTCATAATCGATACGGATAAACTCCGTGTTCAGTCCGGTCATCCTGATCAGCCGTTCCAGCGCATCATCGGGGAATACGGCAGCTAACGGCAGACCCGTGGGATTGATCATTCCCATCCCGACTATCTTTCTGGCGGCAGGATTCATCTCCCGGATATTCAGATCCTGATCAAGGACGACGATTCCGTTCGGGGTATTCTCGATCACGGCACCGGATACTGATCTTGCCTGACTGACGGCCTCGGGAAGACAGATGCGCGGATCAGCCTTGCCGTCCAGCACAGCGATTGCCTTGAGCCTGCATGTCTCATATCCGCAGGCACCGCAGTCATGGATCTTCATCGGTGAAGTCTTACCCATGGCTTTCATCTGGGCTTCGATCTCTTCTTCCGTATGGACAGGATGGAAGATATGTTCATCCTGCCAGGTAGTATGCATTTCTACGGGAAGCTCTCCCCTGTTTACCTTCTTACTGATATCCACGTTCTCGCGGATCACACTCTGGCCAAGCCACTCGTTGTGCTTGAAATGAGACAGTAAAGGTCCTCCCATACAGGAACCTGTACAGGAGTTAAGCTCAAAGAAATATCCGTTCAGCTTGCCTGAGCGAAGAGCTTCCAGGACTTCCTTGACACGCTGTATGCCGTCGATCGCCACGTATTTGTAGCGGGGATTCTGGGGCAGGGT
>CADBMY010000209.1 GCA_902795905.1 uncultured Erysipelotrichaceae bacterium | reverse complement strand
TGCAGCGCTTCACCAAGGGTGAACAGGTCGTGCATTCCGTCTTCGGTGAGGGTATTGTCCTGAGCTGGAATAACGGTATTGCGGAGATAGCTTTTGCATACCCGTACGGTATCAAGAAGGTTGCAACCGGACACCCGAGTCTGAAGAAGAAAGTCAGTTAACAACAACATACAGTCTGCACGGCAGGCTGTTTTTATTATGTTCTGCCTGTAAAATGAAAAATGTTACAGAAAACTATGCGATATTCATGAACATTTTGTGTAAATAACGTGAAAATTATGTTGAAAACAATTTTCTGAATGTATATAATGAACCCCATCAGAGGAGGAATTACCTATGCAGAAATGGAAGAAAATGCTGATCACAGCGCTCTCTGCAGCCATGTTTGCAGGGTGTTCGTCTTCGTCTGGGGGAGAAGCAGGTAACGGCAATACTTCGACGGAAACGGGCTCTGCAGGCAAACCGATTACCATCGCCCTAACAAGCAACCTGATGACAATGGACGCAACACAGGCTGCCGACGGAAGCTCTCTTACAATGCTCAGCGCGTGTATGTCAGGTCTGACCATGACGGCGAAAGACGGAACGATGGTTCCCGACATGGCTGAATGGGAAGTCAGTGAAGATGGTCTGACATATACGTTCCATATTTTTGAAGATGCGAAGTGGTCCAACGGTGATCCCGTTACTGCTCATGACTTTGTATACAGCTGGAGACGTCTTGCAGATCCGGCGATGGCAGCTGACTATCAGACACTTCCTGACACGCTGCATATCGTCAATGCTGCAGAAGTCATCTCCGGTGAAAAGCCGACGGAAGAGCTCGGTGTCAGAGCTGTAGACGACAAGACCTTTGAGGTCAGTCTCTCTCTGCCGTGTGACTTCTTACTGAGTCTTGTTTCATTCCCTCCGTTCTACCCGATCAACCAGGCATTCGTGGAGGCTGAAGGAGATGCCTACGCACAGGGTATCGATCATCTGCTCTATAACGGTGAATATACCATGACCGGCTGGGAAGAAGGCGCATCATATACCTTTACCAAGAACCCTGATTATGTTCATGCGGATGAATTCAAGAATGAATCACTGATCTTCCGTATCGTCCTTGAGACACAGACGGCGATCCTCGAATACCAGCAGGGGAATATCAATATCCTGACAATGACCGGGGAAATGGTCGATCTGTATAAGAATCAACCCGGTTTCCATACCAGAAAACAGGCAAGCATGTGGTATCTTTCACCGATGGTCAATGACCCCGTCATGTCCAACAAGGATCTGCGTGAAGCGATCTCCTACGCTGTCGACAGAGAGGCTATTACCTCCAGTGTCCTGAAAGATGGTTCCATCCCTGCTGTAGGTATCATCGGACGTGATTTCGCTTTCGATGCCAACGGTGTTGACTTCCGTGACAGTTCCGAAGATCTCTGCGGATATGATCCCGACAAGGCGAAAGAGGCCTTCGCAAGAGCGAAGGAAGCTCTCGGTGATACGATCACGATCGATCTGTACTACGAAGATTCCGATTCAGCCAAGGCTGTCGCAGAGAATATCCAGCAGATGCTGGTAACGACACTTGAGGGTCTTGAGATCACGATGACCTGCAAGCCCAAGAAGACACGTATCCAGGATATGCTCAGTCATAACTTCCAGCTGATGCTTACACTCTGGGGTCCTGACTATGCCGATCCGCAGTCCACACTTGATATCTTTACGACCGGAAATGCGATCAACGGCGCTGACTACAGCAGCGCTGAGTACGATGAGCTGATCAGGAAGGCCACCAGAGGTGAAGATGCGGCAGATTCTGCGGCCAGATGGCAGGATATGATCGATGCTGAAAAGATCGTGATCGCACAGGATCACGCAGTTATTCCTCTCTACCAGGTTGGTTCGGCAATGATGATCACACCGGGTATCGAAGACGTTCTGTTCTTTACGACAGGTACAGGTACATACCGCTATGTACACTGGGAAGAATAACCGGAAATACTATTTCGCTGTCTTAACAGGGGCGGGTATACCCGCTCCTGCTTTCCTTCCCTATATGAAGGGGGTATGATTCATGTCAAAATATGTACTTAAACGTGTACTGATCAGT
>CADBMY010000208.1 GCA_902795905.1 uncultured Erysipelotrichaceae bacterium | reverse complement strand
CATGATTATCCCTGGAAGAGTCGGTATCACGGTGATCCAGCATCGGATACAGGGGCATCTGATAACTGACCGGGATCGTCCCAAGATCTCTTGCCTTCAGACATACCGATACGGTAAGACCGCCGCCGGCACTCTCACCGCCGACCATGATCCTGTCCTCCGGTATCCCGTATTCTTCACGGTGTTCATACATGTAGGAAAGGGCCGCATAGCAGTCATTGAGCGCTGACGGATACGGATGCAGCAGTGACAGCCTGTATGCCGGTGAGATCACCAGAGCCCCATACTTCTCGCACAATGCTCTGCCACGGGTCATGAAGACCATCTCCGACATGCCGGTCAGAAAGCCGCCGCCATGGATCCAAAGCACCCCTGCCGTGGGTTTCCCCTGCGGGATCAGCACCAGCAGCTTTAACTGTCTGCCGTCACTTGGGATATAAACTGTTTTTACCGTATACTTCATCGCTATCAGTTTATCATACGTAAAGAAAAAGGGCATTCCTGCCCTTCACCGTATATCGCCCCAGAAGATCAGTGCCAGCATCCCCGGGCCGGTGTGAGATCCAATCACCGGTCCGATCTCCATGATCTGTATCTGTGCTTCCGGAAATCTCTCTTTCACCATCATTCGCAGTTCTTCAGCATATTCCGGCATTCCTCCGTGTCCGATGATCACTCTTTTTCCTTCAAGAGGAAGCCAGTGATCTTCCATCTGTTTCATCAGCAGATGCAGACTTTTTCTGTGTCCGCGCGGTTTTGCATGAATGATCAGTTTGCCTTGTGTATTCAGCCTCAGCATCGGCTTCAGCTGTACGATCTTGCCCAGTGAAGCAGCTGCCGGTGAGATCCTGCCGCCTTTCACAAGATGAGAAAGGGTATCCAGAGTAAACCAGTGGTCAACATGAAAGATATGACTTCCGACCCAGTTTGCCAGTTCTTTCATCGTATATCCATCGGCTTGCCGTTCCAATGCTCCCATGACGAGAAATGCCTGTCCGACCGAAGCACATAATGTATCGATACAATATATCATCCTTTCAGGATACTCTGCTTTCAGCTGCTCAGCAGCCAGACAGGCAGACTCAAAGGTTCCTGACAGTCCGGAAGAAAAGCCCAGATACAGTATATCCACTCCCTGTTCCAGATATCTTGCAAAATACTCTTTAAAGACATCCGGGGTGATCCGGGAAGTATTCGCATAATACCCTTTTCTTTCCAGTTCATAGAACTCATCACAGGAGATCGTACTTTCGTTACCGCCAAACAGATATGTTTCCCCATTGATCTCCACCGGCATTGGTATAACAGCCAGTGAATATTCAGAAACAATTTCTGCGCCAAAGTCTGATGCTGCATCCGTTATAATCTGATAATTGTTCATACCTTCTCCTTACCGGGCAGATCCTGCAGTTCAGTCTGTACCTGCATAAGCAGGATGAAAGGCGGCTGCCATCAGATCGTTCGGCTGGTAATAATTGGTTTGTATGCCTCCCAGGGTAACCCTTCTCTGCCAAAATGACCATAGTTTACGGTTCCGGCATAGATCGGTCTGCGCAGATTCAATTCTTCGATCATCATACCGACACGGAAATCAAAGTTTCTTTCAATGATAGCCATGAGGTCTTCATCACTGAAAGAAGAGGTACCATATGTATTGATACACACGGATGTAGGTGCTGCCTCTCCGATCGCATAAGAGAACTGCAGCAGACACTTTCTGCAATAACCCTGTCTGACCAGATTCTGACAGACAAATCTCGCATAATAGGCTGCTGTTCTGTCAACTTTCGTGGGGTCTTTGGACGAGAAACACCCGCCTCCGATCGGAGCATAACCACCATAGGAATCCACAACGATCTTCCTGCCTGTCGTACCGGAATCTCCAAAGCTGCCGCCCTGTATAAAACTGCCCGAAGGATTGATCAGAAACTTCGTACGCGAATCTACCAGTTCGGGATCGATTACTTTACGGATTACTTCTCTCAAAAGAAGCTCATACAGTTCCTGCCTGGTTATCTCCGGACAATGCTGTGCGGAAATGACAACTGT
>CADBMY010000207.1 GCA_902795905.1 uncultured Erysipelotrichaceae bacterium | reverse complement strand
GGGAGAGCCGATGCTGCATCCGGATTTCTCCGGGATACTGGATCTTTGTGATCAATATCATATGCATGTACAGCTCGTAACAAACGGTTCCTGTACGCAACAGTATGATGAACTGTTTCATCATCCCTGTATCCGCAGAGTTTCCTTTTCTCTGCAGAGTCTGCCATATCAGCCAGCAGAACGAAGAGACCAGGTATTTGCGGCCGTCAGGGACTTTATGATACATGCATCATCGGCAGACAGATTCGTGACCGAACTGCGCTTCTGGGCAGATACTCTGAAAGATCCGCAGATCGCCGCCTATGAACAATCACTTCGCACTGCCTATCCATTTTCGGAAACAAACAGGAAAAACAGTTACAGACTGCTGCCTGATGTCTATGTTTCCTATGAAGGACTCTTTGCCTGGCCGGATGCGCTTTCCAATGATGAAACCGTACACGGCAGATGTCACGGCGGTATTGATCAGCTGGCCATACTGAGCAGCGGAACAGTTGTCCCCTGCTGTCTTGATGCCGGCGGCAGGATCAACCTCGGCAATATCTTTGAAACACCGCTGGCAGAGATCCTGCAGACACCGCGGTATATCAGCCTGACTGATGGATTCCGCGCACACCGTATCACAGAAGAGCTCTGCCGTCACTGCACGTACCGCAGACGCTTCAAAGTCTAGATCACGATCAGTATACTCTCATCCCGCATATGCATCATATCCAGTCTCTCCAGAAGGCTGTATTCTTCATGCGTAAGCAGATCATAGACAATAATACTGTTTTCTGACAGATACTTTTCATGACCGCATAGACTGCAGAGTATCTTCAGATTGTCATAGAGCGTATGCTCAGCAGAGAAATACGCTTCGTGGATCTCATCGAAGACAGCCAGCCTGACAATCACATGAACCGACTTAGCCGCGTACATAACGTATCACCCTGCATTCCGATCGCCGGTACAGCACACCGCAGCCTTCCGCAAGTGTCATACCGGAACGAAGACGGAAGATATACTGATCATGAAAACCTTCTCCGATAAACAGTACATCCATACTGCGGTAACGGTTTTTCATATCCTCCTGTACATACTGATCCAATGTCATAAATACGATCTTCCCCTGAATCTCTGTTTCTTCCGTGTACTTTTCAGCTCCGTATCTCTGCATGACACCATAGAACCGCTCTGTCTCTTCTTCATACACTGAAATAACAAACAGACCGTTACTGCTGAGGGTGATCCACGAATATGTCTGAATATCCATTCCCAGCGGAATACCCTCTTCTGTATACATATCGCAGCGCAGGATCTCCGGCATGACCGGGATCGTATACGCTTTTTTATTGCCGTATTGTTCCTGACAGGATATTACCAGTGTTTTCAGCTCATCCGTACTGATCTGCGGAAAACAGAATTCCAGCAGTTCACCGCTTCTGATCAGACCGTGAAACTTGTGAGTGACAGGAAAATGCACACGTGTCTCAAAGATGGCTGAAAGCATCTGCAGATCATCGTTGTATAAGGCTGTACGGAAGCGGAAATGCACAAGCAGACGGTATGGCACTGCCAGATGATCCGCCGCAAAGAGACATATATGTATATGCTTATCCCGTCTTCCTTCACATATTCTGATCAGATCCTGCAGACACTCTTCACGGATCTGCAGAAAACGATACAGGTCGGTGATCAGCAGTATACACCGATTGTTCTGCCTGCCCCTGCGTGCTTCCAGGTGTTTAAAAAGATTCAGCGTTTTCTCTGTCTGATCACCGGCGATGATATCTGTGATCTGCGGAGCATCCCGAAGGAAGTCATGCCCGTGATCATCATCAAACAGATAGATCTCATCCTTCTCAGAAGTACTGCTGAGAAACTGGAACAGGAAATACCGCAGGTACAGTTCAGTGACCGTGCGGTCGGGACTGAAGACGATCACCGATATATCATCGTCAAGAGAATAAGAAAGCAGCTTTCTCTGACGTCTTTGGAAAGCATCCGCAATACCGAAGATCATTCTGTCATGTGCAGTCACCTCAGCTTTGTCAATACTGTGTATCGGCGGCAGCCACAGCGGAAACACCTGATCATTGATCTCTGTATACACAGATACGATCTCAGTCATCACTTCCCTGAGCTGTGTAACATCGGTTTGCTCAGTAAGGTGCTTGCTGCGCAGACTGTGCAGCATCCGGTCGGTCAGGATCACTTCGCTCCTGTCATCCCCCGTCAATGCATTGACATATCCGCACTGACCCTGAACAGACAGATCATCACACAACAGGATAAACGAACCAGGTTCCCGCAGATATACAGCATCCTCGGTATGCAGGATCTCCTTGGAATCAGCCTTATCCTGTACTCTCAGCGCAATTTTGAAGCGGCTGTTTGCCCAGATCTGCTCATCCACGATACCGCCGGGTTTCTGCGTGGACAGGATCAGATGGATCCCGAGACTTCTGCCTACTCTTGCCATCGATACAAGATCCTTCAGATATTCCGGGTATTCCTTTTTCAGTTCCGCAAACTCATCAATGATGATCACCAGTTCACAGAGATCCGGCAGTCCGCTGTCTTTCAGATTTTGCCTGTACATCTGCAGATCCAGTATCGGCTGTCCGCAGATATCACCCAGTTCTCTGAACAGACGTTCGCGTCTCTCTGCTTCAAGATGAAAAGAATACCGGGACCGTTCAAGTTCATATTCATCAAGATTGGACAGGACACCGGCCAGGTGAGGAAGATGCCACGACGCATTGTCAAATGCAGCGACAGAACCGCCGCCTTTGAAATCGATCAGCACGAACTGCAGATCCCGCGGTCTGTAATTGACTGCCAGGGAGAGGATCAGCGTCATCAGCAGCATACTCTTTCCTGAGCCGGTCGTGCCAGCGATCAGACCGTGCGGTCCATGCCCGCTTTCATGAAGATCAAGCGTGATCAGCTGACCGTTTCGGTCATGACCAAGAAGAGCAGTAAGACCCGTTGCCTGCGGAGAATTCTGCCAACGCCTGCGGATATCGAGATCTTCGGCACCGGCAGCACCGTACATACCGAAAAACGTATGACTGACCTGATTCACATTTTCTTCAGGAAGAATGTATTCAGACAGTGCATAATAATACGACAGCGGATCATGATCCGTGATCGTATCCGGCACATATACCCGTTGTTTTCCGCTTTCGTATACTATTCCCGACTGATCCTCGCTGATCAAGATATCCGCTTTCTGTATATGTGCACCATGATGAAAAACAAGTTCCGTGTGCGGCTTTTCACATCTGATCAGATCATGATACTCCCTGCCGGTCACGACAAATACCGGATATGCCTGATCATTGCGCACAACGGTACTGACTTCCGCTGCTGATACAGTATCCGTGACAAGACAGCGTATACCCGCTGAAAGACAATGCGGAATACTCCGGTTCCACAGCATTTCATCCATCGTTTGCGGGCTCCCCGCAAAAATTATGCGTATTTCTGCCGGCGACCAGAAACAGGTAAGCTGACACAGAATTCTGTACAGCAGAGCTTCGCTTCCGCAGAGAGATACGGTCTTTCCTGCAAGACATACACTGATCATTCCGTACCCGGTAACTTCACTGTCTGTCAGCTCTTTGATCATGGGCTGCAGCGGATCATTGTAGGCTGGATGAAAACCGCAGGTATACGAAAGATCATATGTCTTTTCACCGGTTCCGAGTCTGATCCACAAAAAGTCTTCATCATCAATATGCTTGCTGTAAACGTATTGTTCCGGCAGCGCACATACAGCTGACGGTGCCGGAAGCAGTTCCTCCAGACGCTGCTCCGTTTCCCTCAGGTATTTCTCTCTGTGTTGACGAAGATGATCAAGATATGCCTCGTAGCGAAATTGTCTCTCATTGATCAGTTTCTTTTCTTTGCGTCTGTCATACAGCCTCTGCAGCGGATTCCAGATCAATGCGGATATGACCATCGTCAGCGGCAGGACTGCCATCGGCATCAGTTCGGTAATCCTGCGTCCGTTCAGCCAGCCGTTATATATGCTCAGAAGACCGACAGAGAAAGCTGCCATGGACATCGTCAGTGCCGGTCCCATCATGAAGATCAAGGGATTTCTTTCCCTCTGTACAAAGGGCAGCGGTTCCTCGAGCTCGATGACCACACTTTCCGGCATGTTGATCAGGCGGAAGGCATGATCGATCTGCTTTTTCTCACCTGTGCAGCGTACTGCTGCCGTTCTGCGTTTCCGGTATGACGGCAGAGTGACCCTTACAGAATGATCATTGCGTATCGTGATGATTCCTTTCGATACCGTAAAGACAAGGGCCAGAAGACTGATGCGGATACTGTCGGTCAGTATGATCCTGTCTGCTGTCTGACCATGCATACTCAGCAGTCCGCCGGCACAGGTATCACGCAGTTCTGCATTTCCGATATCCAGGATAAACTGTGAAGGCATGACACGCTGATCAAGCATGACAATATCATCGTTTTCATCACTGCCGATCGTGATCACTGCTTTTTTCACCGCATAGTGCGAAAAGATATCTTCTGCGTCCTTTTTCACGGTACGGATCAATGCCTGCTCGCCTGTCCGACTGTTTTCAACAGATATTTCTTCTGTTCCCTGAAGGATTCCGTGATATGCACATGTCAGCGGGAAAGAGATACGGAACACATAGCCTTCACCGCGGCGGATAAAATACACTTCCCGGTGCAGTATGTGCACCTTATGCATATCCTTTGTCAGGACATATGTGTATACGTTTGTTCCTTCGGTGATATACAGTTCCATATCTCTTCCGTTATTTGTTTTTACTGCGTACAAGCACACTGCAGCTTACTGCATACCTGCCGTCTGCTGTCTGTATGTGTATGATCGTGCTTCCTGACTGCTTTCCGTATACAGAGCCGCTGCTGTCCGCATATGCTGTACTGCTGTCATCACTGCTGTAGATCAGGTTAGATATGCCATATCCTTTAGGCATCCCGGTAACGTGGATCTGCCCGGATTCCCCAGGATCCATGATCAGTGTGTAATCTGCTATGCGGATCGTATCAGTCACCAGGATCTCACTGTCCCGTGCTGCCTTGAGTCTGTCACCGCGTGTGCATCTTTCGACAAAGTGCCAGTTCTCCATATGTTTCTTATTCTCCGGCAACAGACTCCCGCTGTCCTGATCCAGGATCGTCTGTGAGCCCGAAAGACCCGCTTTCCCGGCCAAAGTATCAGGAGAGTTATACGATGCCTGCATCAGCAGAAATGCGTCGATATCGGCACATATGAAGACATCAGGATTACCCCTGGCCGCATCATTCAGCAGGTCAGCCGGCAGATCAGACTGTATGACCATATGTTCATGATTTCTGTCATACAGATGAACGGTGGAATCAACAGAAGCAACCGGACCTGCAGTCAGACGGATATCCGCCAGTTTCAGATTCTCGAGATTAAAACCAAACGAAGTATTCACTAGTGCACTCAGATCACCATGGATCATGGCTTCTTCACTGTGCTGGTTATCAGCGATCCTGCGCATATGTCCGTCTCTGATCTCCATGCCGGCAGTACCTTTCTGCGAAAGACTGAGTTCCATCCTTCCTTCGGCAGAAAGATCCAGTGACAGCTGCAGAGTGATATTCAGAAGCGGTGCTTCAGGCACAGGCACTCTGAGCGTACAAAGAGGAAAGGAAACACTTGCCAGACTCTCGTCAGGACGGAATGCTGAACGTACCGAAGAAAGGAAATGAGCCGGATCTACCGCACTCAGATCACCATACAGGGTACCGCCGTCTGCCTTATGAAGTGCGACTTTCTGTGAGCTTTCATAATCGATTCGAAAGTACATATCTTCGCTATTCCCCGCCAGCAGTTTCCATCGGTAACTGGGTCTTACATGATTCAGATTCAGTTCGGCACGAAACTCACCGCCGTTTAATGCTTTCGTAACTTCAGCCGCGATCCCTGCAGAAGTCAGCCGTACCGCGACATCAGCGCCGCTGACCTGAAAGACTTTCTCGAGTCTCTGCGTACTCATCAGACTGATGCCTGTTGTTTTGGTATAGCTGTGGAATGTCTCTGCGGGCAGGTCTATGATCTCAGCCTGTGAAAAATCGATTTCAAACGTATGACAGATATCAGCACTGTCAACGATCTCCTCCGGATCTGCCTCCCTGAGTTCCACTTCTGTCCCCATATCCGTCATCTCGGCATCTTCTGCCTGAAAAGTATAGAGCTTGCCATCCTCCTCATAACGGATCACATCTCCGGGACTGACAGATGTCCCTGCCGGATAATATGCCTTCATGGTACTCAGATCAACAAGTTCCGGTTCATCTTCAACTGTGTGAATATCCTTGTTCCAGATGATCGAGAATACCGGTTCTTCAAATGTCTTACGATCAATGAATTCGACGGTCTTCCGCAGAAGCTCTCCCGCTTCTTCCCGGTCCATTTCTTTCTTCGGTTCGATACGGTCATGTCTGTCCGTTTTGAACATGCCTGCTTTGACAGCAGCACTCATATGCAGCGGAAATGATGATTTACGGATATCTCTGATTGTATTATCTGCAGCGGATACTTCTGTTCCTGCCAGATTGATCAGTGTATACGCTGCCCATTCTCTGGTCAGAGGACGGTTCGGGTCAAAGCCTGCACTCTCTTCGATCACATTCCACTCTACCGCTCTCTGCACATCCGTGAAATACATGTGTTCTTCAGAGACATTCATCAGGTACGGTATTTTTGACGGTTCATGATCAATATTTGCTTCTGTGTTGATCATATGCAGCCATTCCCCGAGCAGGATCTTATCCTCCGGTTCCTTCCCGCATCCTGTCAGAGACAGGATACAGGAAAGTACCGTCACAAAGATCAGATCAGGCCTGAATACCCGAAGCATTGGAGTTGATCGTTGTCTCCAGCGTATCGTAACTGGAAACCGTCATATCCAGAAATCTGGCATAGGTATCGATCGTATCTTTCTGGATGTCAAATCTTGACGCAAACTGGTTGAAACGCGTACGGATCGTCTCAGCAGCTTCCGAGATCCAGGTCGCATTGGTAGCGTTCATTTCACGTTTCATTTCGCACAGCTGATCGTACATCTGCTGATTCAGTACACGTATTCTGGCTGCACATTCACTGACTTCGGCAAGTGATATCTTCAGATTATTCATATTTACCTCCTATTCCGAAAGATGTGATGCCTGAGATGCCAGGTCATCCTGTGTTTCCCGATAAGCTCTGGCTGAATTGCGCAGGAACTCCGCATACTGTGCACATAACACCGACATCTCCCTGAAATCAGCCTCAAATTTCCGGATCTTCGTACTGAATGCTACGTTGTCCTTTCCTTCCCAGCCGGCTTTCATCGTGTCGACCGCGTCAAACAGCTGCGCAAATGTACGCTGGTATGCCTGGTTGTCTTCATCGATCCTCGAAGCGCTGACTTCCAGCTGCTCCGGTTCTACTGTGATCGTTCTCATTGTCTTACCTCCCTTTCTGCATCTCTTATTCGCAGGAAAGAGGCAAACTCCACGAAAAAAAGACTGCATTTTGTGTATTACACAAATCTGCAGTCCTGTAATCGTATTACTGATCCTGTTCCTTGTTGATTTTGGCGATCAGTTCATCGATATGACGGCCGTTTTCCATTGCCGTATCAAGCTTGAAGACAAGTTCCGGACATCTGCGGATATCCAGTCTTCTGCTCAGTTCCGAGCGTATATGACCCTTGGCATTCTCCAATGCCCGCAGCCCTGCTGCACTGCGCTGTTCCTTGCCAAGGAAGGTAACATACACAGTCGCATAACTGTGATCTCTGGATACTTCAACATCGGTGATCGTAACAAATCCGATATTGGGATCATTGACTTCAAACTGTACGATATCCGAGATATTCTTACGAATGATCCCTTCCAGCCTGCGCTGTTTGATATTCGGCATATCAGGCCTCCGCAGGGACTTCCTGTTCCTGGTAAGCTTCGATGATGTCTCCGACCTTGATATCGTTATAATTCTCGATCGTTATACCGCACTCATAGCCGGAAGTCACTTCACGGGCATCATCCTTGAATCTCTTCAGAGAGCCAAGCTTGCCTGTGTAGATAACAATACCATCACGGATCAGACGGACACCGCAGCGGGCAACAAGCTTGCCTTCGGTGACCATACATCCGCCGATCGTACCGATCCTCGACACTTTATATGTCTCACGGACTTCCGCCTGTCCGATCACAACTTCAGTATAAACAGGGGCCAGCATACCCTTCATGGCATTTTCCATCTCTTCGGTAGCCTTGTAGATAATGTTATGGAGACGGATCGTAACACCGGCCTCTTCAGCCTTACGGCGGATGTTGGCATCCGGACGTACATTGAAGCCGATGATCATTGCCTTGGAAGCATCAGCCAGCATGATATCGGAATCCGAGATCAGACCGGCAGTACTGTGAATGACATTCACACGTACACCCTTAACTTCAAGTTTTTCAAGTGAAGACTTGACGGCTTCGGCAGAACCCTGCACATCAGCCTTGATGATAACAGGAATCTCCTGGATCTCACCGGCTTCGATCTCCTTGGAGAGATCTTCCAGAGACATGACAGCAGTCTTGCGGCGAAGCTGTTCGATCTTCTTGCGCAGACGTCTGTCAGCCAGTGCTCTCGCATCTTTTTCATTGTCGAAAGCCCGGAAAATATCACCGGCTTCCGGCACATCGTTAAGACCGATGATCTCAACAGGTGCCGAAGGCAGTGCTTCCTTCAGTTCATGACCGTCTTCATCGGTCATCTTACGAATACGTCCGAAACAGGTTCCGACAACGACCGGATCGCCCTGGTGCAGAGTACCTTTCTGTACCAGCAGTGTGGCAACAGGACCGCGTCCCTTATCCAGTTTTGCTTCAATGACGGTACCCTGTGCAAGACGGTCGGGATTTGCCCTCAGTTCCTGTACGTCAGCGACAGTCAGGAT
>CADBMY010000206.1 GCA_902795905.1 uncultured Erysipelotrichaceae bacterium | reverse complement strand
GAGCTTTGGGATGAGGATTACAAACGTGTTCTGCAATACTTTGAAGACCGATATGATCTGTTCTTAACAAAGATTGAAGCACTGACAAACGAAGGAGAATAAAGATGATCGTACTGAATGTATCTTACAGGTGTAAACCGGATAAGCGGGATGAATTTCTGGAGAGGATCATGATGGAAGGTATCGATACTGCCTGCAGAGCAGAAGCAGGCAACCTGAAGTATGATTACTATTATTCAACAGAGAACAGTGATGAACTGTTCCTGCTGGAGAAATGGCAGGATGAGGATGCTTTCGCAGAACACCGGGAACTGCCTCACTTCCGAAGACTGGGTGAACTGAAAGATACGTACGTCGAAGAGACCGTGATCGAGAAGTATACCGTCTGATTTCTCGGAAAAGAAACAGATACAGTAAACGCACAGGTATGACAGCCTGTGCGTTTATATCCTTACAGTGATCTATATAGTTTATTTGATCCTCTTACCGTCGATCATAACGAGATGCAGGGTGGACATACTGTCGAGAGGATCACCCTCATAGACCAGGACATCGGCATCCTTGCCTACTTCCAGCGTACCCACTCTGTCGGCAATACCGATATGTTCAGCCGGATTGATCGTGATCGCCTTCAGAGCTTCAAACGGATCCATGCCGGCTTTGACAGCCAGTCCTGCGCATAACGGCAGGTATTCCTGCGGTACGACCGGGGAGTCTGTGATGATCGATACATGACAGCCCTTAGCCGCAAGCACACCAGGTGTCGTCCAGGACTTATTCTGTAATTCAAACTTGGTCGCATGTGTCAGCGACGGGCCGACCGCCAGCATATAGTCTGTCTCTGCAAGTTTATCAGCGATCAGGTGACCCTCTGTCACATGTTCAAGTGTCATCTTCAGATCAAACTCACGGGCCAGACGGACAGCCGTCAGGATATCATTGGCCTGATGGGCATGGATCTTTAACGGAATCTCTTTTTTCAATACAGGGATCATCGCCTCGCATTTGTAGTCAAACGCAGGCATCTTCGTGATATCATCACCGGCAGCTTCCTTCTTTGCCAGGTATTCCTTTGCCTTAAACAGCATATTCCTGATCACGGAAGCTGTAGACATACGGGACGCATTGCCTTTCTCACGGTATGCACGCTTGGGATTTTCACCCAGAGCACACTTCATCGCCACAGGATCCTTGATCACGGCATCGTCTGCACAGACACCGTATGTCTTGACGGCGATCCATGTACCGCCGATCGCATTGGCACTGCCCTGACCGGTTGCGACTGTTGTGATGCCGCCCTCAGCAGCCTTGCGTACGGAAGGATCCAGGGGATTGTAGCTGTCGATCGCCCGTAACTGGGGTGTGCAGATATCACCAGGTTCGTTGTAGTCAGCACCCTCAAAGCCGATGCCGTAGCCGTCAAGACCGAGATGCGCATGGGCATCGATAAAGCCCGGATACACATGTTTGCCGGAAGCGTCATATACCTCCGGATCATCGCCGAGATCATGACCGATCGCTGCGATCTTTCCGTCTTTGAGCAGAATATCTGCCTGATAGGGTTCTCTGGTAACACAGTCGTGGATCATACCGTTTTTAATGATCATATACAGTTCCTCACTTCTTGTATTTATTGTATCAGTCAGAACGTATAATGATGATATAAACAAGGAGATATCCCATGAAACTGAAAGATCTGGTCATCAAAAGCCGCAGTATCCGCGCCTACGACGAATCCTGCACACTGAGTAAAGAAGATCTTCTGGAATTGGTCGATCATGCCCGTTTCTGCCCGACCGCAGGCAATGCCCAGGCCCTGAAATTCTACGTGAGCTGGGAGACAGATGAAGTCAATGCGATAGCCGAACATACACACTGGGGCAAGGACCGTCCCTACCCCGGCATACGCTGTACGGGATTTATCCTGATCCTGCAGGACACGACGATCGATGACAGAGCCTGGGCCTGGTGGCGGGATGCCGGTATTGCGGCTCAGACGATCATGCTGGCAGCTGCCGAAAGAGATCTCGGCGGACTGATGATCGGAAGCTTTGACAGAGAGCCGCTGGAGAAACTTCTGTCTCTGGATGAACACCTGAAGATCCTGCTGGTACTGGCCGTAGGCAAACCTGCCGAGAAGAGTGTACTTGAAGATATGCAGGAAGGCGAAAGCACACTGCCGTTACGGGATGAAGAGAATGTCACACATGTCAGGAAGCGTCCTTTAAGTGAGCTGGTACTGAGCAGAAAAG
>CADBMY010000205.1 GCA_902795905.1 uncultured Erysipelotrichaceae bacterium | reverse complement strand
GTCAGAAGAACAAGAGGCATCGTCACTGCGTAGACAATTACAGCACGAAGCAGGATATTCTTTACCGGCAGATGGATCGCCAGCTCATAAGCCAGCACACCGATCAGTACGACCGCAGCTCTCGTCAGTTCATGCCAGTTTCCGTTAGGATCATGCTGTATACCCTGCATCAGGTAACCGATACTGTTGACGATGGTCGTCACCGTATAGATAGCACAGTATAAGATGGTTCCTTCTTTTAACCAACTGTCCCAGATCTTCTTCATTTGACTGCCTCCTGACGATACTGCTCGTTTTTAATACGAATTCTATTATATTGGATATCCCCCGGAATTGTTTTACCAATCTTTTCTCATTTGATAAAAGACAGGTACAATTCCGTACCTGCCCTGTTAACAGATCTGTGATGTTTTCCCTTACTCAGTGATTGTCGGAGCCGAAGGAAACCGAAGAAGAACTGTTATTGTCATTGCGTGCTTCGATCATCTTCTCCAGCTGGATGACGATGGCTACGATCACATCTTCATACTGCGGCTGGTATACATCAATACTGTACTTGTCATGGATCGAGAGCATCTTCTTTCCGATCGATGCGACAGGCTGTTCGTTCTGATCCACAAGATTGAAACTCAGACCAAGGATGTTGCCGCGGATCTGCCAGTCCAGACCCTCGATATTCGTGATGTCATCCACGACATGAAAGAGCTCATTGGACAGCGTGAACTTCCTGCCGTCAGCCATTGTAATATAGTGTATCTCATGGAGACTGATCGGTTTCTTCTCAAGATAGGCGATCACATTCCCGTTTGGATCCATGATCTCAGTCTTTCCCTTGATCTGAATAAAGCTGGACTTTGTATAGTATTTGACGTTTCCCTCTTCATCCGTGATATCGATCCGTCTGTGGATATCCCGCAGATCCAGTGCTGTATACAGTGAATACACCGGTTCTCCGTAATCCGTGACCGTACTTCTGCTGAGTGTGTCTGCCGCTTCGTTCAGGTCTTCACCCAATGACATCAGTTTCGATAATATCCCCATACTTCCTCCTTATCCTGTTATATATCAGTTCGTGTCTTTGATCTGTATCTCCGTACAGTTACCCATCTCTTCTCCTTCATCATACCGATAGCTGATACTTTCAGCAATATTGTTCAGAAGAGACAGAGACAGACTGTTATCGGATGTACGTATATCATAGGGATCTCCTGCATAATTCACCCTGATCATGCAGTACCTGTATCCGTTTCCTTTCCGAAAGAACCGCATCCCGAAAGCACAAGCAAAAAGATCATGAACATCGCCCATACGTTTACACCGGGTCTGTATGTCTTCATCCTGCTATCTTTTCGTTTCTGAATACGTACTTTACTGAAGGTCATGATCGTACAAACAGTGAAGATCAGGAGTATTCATATCATGAATACGGTATCTGTTTCTATTATACAGAACTGACTCTTTAAAGTCCTCTTTAATAACTGATGAACGGAATACTGTACATCTTTCCTGAGTATAAGCGATAATGGTAGTAATTATAGCGGAGTGAAAACTTATGCACAATGATGAGAAAATTACCAAAAAGAATCTTCTGATGTTTCCTCTGGGTACGGTTGGACGTGATATCATGTACAACCTCGTCACCAGTTACCTGCTGGCCTTTGTCCTGTTTACCAGAAACCTGGATGCTGCCCAGCTCTCGGCGATCACAGCGATCATGGTCGCAGCCCGTGTCTTTGATGCCCTGAACGATCCGATCATGGGCAATATCATTGAACGTACAAGAACCAGATGGGGTAAATTCAAGCCCTGGCTGCTGATCGGTATCCTCTCTACCTCGCTGGTCATCTATGCCATGTTCAATACGAAACTGCAGGGGTGGGCATTTGTCCGTTTCTTCGGACTGATGTATTTTGCCTACAGTATCACCTATACGATGCATGATATTTCCTACTGGGGCATGGTTCCGGCACTGAGCTCGGATGCGGATACCCGCAACAAGTTCACTTCCCGTGCTACCCTGTTTGCCGGTATCGGCGGTATGCTTGCGGCATCCCTGATCCCGATGTTTACTGCCGGCGACAGTGCGATCGGCGGAAATGCCGTGACTGCATACGGTATCGTTGCTCTGGCAGCTGCGATCCTCGGTCCTCTCTTTCTCGCCTTTACGATCTTCGGTGTTACAGAAGAGAGAAATGCCAACGATGAACCTGCACCTCCCGTCAGCTTCAAGAAGATCTTCTCCACGATCGCCGGAAATGACCAGCTGATCTGGATCGCCGTGATCTTCCTGCTGCAGCAGATCGGTAACGGCATCGTTCTTTCCGGTATCGGACAGACATATATTTACGTTGAATTCGGATACAAGGGTGTCTTCTTCACTCTGTTCCAGATGCTTGGCATGATGGTCACCGGTTTCCTGATGATCTTCTACCCGGCGATCTCCAGAAAATTCGGCAGAAAGAAACTGATGCAGTATCTGATGATCATTGGCACCGTCGGTTATCTCTTCATGCTTGCGGCAGGCTTTATGCCTCTGTCTCAGGCAGTTAAGTTCGGTGTACTTACCTTCGGATACATGCTGGCAAACTTCGGACAGTACGGTTTCTATCTGATCATGATGATCTCGATCATGAATACCGTCGAGTATAACGAGTATGAACACGGCGTAAGAGATGAGGCGATCATCGGATCGCTGCGTCCTTTCCTGACCAAGATGGCCTCTGCCCTGACGGTAGCTGTTGCCAACCTGACATATATCATCTTCGGTATTCTGAAGTATACCAACGGGATCTCTCAGTATGAACAGGCAGCCAATGCCGGGGAACTGACAGCGGAAGCCAAGGCGGATGCGATCACCGAACTGCTCAGCGGTGTACAGAACGGACAGTCCCTGGGACTGCTGATCGTCATGACCGTTCTTCCGTTCGCGCTGATGTATGCGTCCTATATCCTGTACAAAAAGAAGTATATTCTTGATGAAACGAAATACGAGCAGATCTGTGCGGAACTGGAAACTCGCAAAAAGGAAAAGAACGCATGAGTCTGACCCGGTTGATCCTGAAATATGCAGCCCCGGTGCCGAAGATCGAATCATTCGACCGGTATCTGTTTGTCGGACCTCATCCTGATGATATCGAGATCGGTGCCGGCGGAACGATTGCGGCTCTGCACAAGATGGGTAAGAAGATCTCCTTTGTCATCTGTACGGACGGCAGGTTCGGTCTTGAACATGCCCCGGAAGGTATGACACCCGGGGATCTGATCGAGGTGCGCAAACAGGAAGCTGTAGCTTCTGCAGCCGTCCTCGGTGCAGATGATGTGACTTTCCTTGGTTTCTCTGATGGCGGTTTCTATGACATGCCTGCTCTGCGGGCAGCGCTTGCCAAAGTGATCGGTGAGAAGAAGCCGGATATCATCTTTGCGCCTGACCCTGCAGTCACCAGCGAGTGCCATATCGATCATCTCAACGCAGGCACGGTATCCCGCCAGCTGGCATACTTTGCGCCGTATGCAGAGATCATGGCACAGTACGGAGCCGACAGTGCCCCGGTACAGGCTGTCGCTTTCTATATGACCGCAAAGCCCAACCGTTTTATCCATACTGCTCCGTATCTCTCACTGCAGTCCCAGGCGATCTTCGGCTGTCACAAGAGTCAGTTCCCGGAAGGTTGTGCAGATATCTCTTCTATCTCGCTGTACCTGAAACTGCGTACATACGATTTCGGGATCCGGAGTTTTAAAGGAAAAGCAGAAGGTTTCCGGGTACTGGGCAGAACCCACATGCACTGTCTTCCGGAGGCGGGCAGCTGACATTCCCATACAGAAAACTGCAGGCATGATTGCCTGCAGTATTTTTTATTATCTGTTCTGTCTCAGGGTAAGCTCATTCAGTTCGAGGATCACTTCCCACATCACATTTGCGCCGAAGCAGATACGGGAGGACGGTGCCGGCAGACGCCGGATATCGGTAAAGCCTGCTTTTTTAGCCGTCATCACAGCTCTGTCCATATGGTAATCACTGGTGATCAGGGTGATCGGTTCTTCCGGATCGATCATCTCTGCCGCATTCCGGAAATTCTCTTTTGTGCTTCTTGCCTGATCTTCAAGTCTCAGCCTGTTCTCATCCATACCCCATTCGATAAGAATATCGTGCATGACATCAGCTTCGCTCTTTCCGGATACCCCCGGATTCCCTCCGGTCAGGATCAGCACAGCATCCGGATTCTCCTGTGCGTATTTTTCTGCCGTTTCCAGTCTGGAGATCAGATCAGGTGCCGGTTTGCCGTCTTCAAGAGCCAGACCCAGAACCAGTGCATTCTTCGTGGAAGTATCCGACCTGATCATACTTCCGGCTGTGATCTTCCCCAGAAAAAACAGGAATATCAGCACAGATGCGCCGATGATGATACGCAGGATCCAGCCGATCAGTTTTAGTGCTTTGTGATCTGCCGCTGTAAGGAAGCCGAAACGCAGATCCAGTACACACAGAAGAAGTACCGCACAAATGATCAGTTCGTAACGGAATACCGACGTGTATGCATCTTTCAGCACTACTCCTTCGATCCTGTATCTCATCACGAGAAAGATATAGACGGTAAATCCTGCCGTAAGAAAGATCAGTATATCTCCGATCAAATGTTTCACATTCATACGATCCTCCTTCTGCAGATGATCAACGCAGTCAGTATACTCCCGATCATCTTTTATTATACCCAAAACAGCTGTATCCGCAGTGTGTGACAGGCATATACCGCATGATATATATCTTTACCAGCAGTACATCCTACTCCTGCGCAAACGCACTGCCCTATTATGCCCAGAAAGACGTTCTTGCAAAGATCATCGGTGCAGCTCCGGGCGGCGGCGACTGTGTCGTCTTCTCATTTATCGATGCCTACGGCCGCAGTACTGTCTATTCCGGATTTCTCAAGATCGGCAAAGATACCGGAGACAGCTTTGTGTCAGATGAAAAAGATATCCAGCTTGACTTCAACATGATGCCGACGATCCTTGACCGAAACAACGTACCATGGTTTGATCCCGCAGGTATTACGAATGCTGTTCACCAGTATCAGAACGGTGCCACAGAAGTGATCTATAACGGAAAGAACCAGGAAGAAAGAGTCACGGAATACCTGAACGGTCTATTCGACAAGATTGCCGAAAACATGCCGAAGAATGCCGAAGGAAACCAGCACTCTGACGGGAGACAGTAAAAAAGAAGATGATATCACTCATCTCCTTTTCATTTGATCCACTGTGATCAGTGTATCTTCAGCTGATCAAAATACATGTATTTCGGTCCCCGGAACGACAGTCTGCCGCCGGAGATATTCTCTGTCTCTGCAGAGAAGCATGCACTGTTGATTGCCTCGTAGATGTTTCCGCTGACGGAGAAGCCGGTAAGCGGTGTTACCTTCTCCCCTTCGACAAGCAGTCCAAGACGGATCTCACCGCCGACGTAACCGCTGGAGGAATCCAGCTGAGGAGCCGAGAAATTGGTCAGATACAGTACCGGACGCTTTTTATCTTCCTCACTGATCACCGGATAGTTCTCCAGTACAGCGATCGGATAGGAACCTGTGATCTCCTTCTCTTTCAGATAATAACCAAAGCGCTGATCACCCCAGAAAGATACTGCCCTGCCCTGATTGATCACTTTTGTCTGTTTCAGCACGATACCGTTTTCATCTGCAGGAGAACCGGCAATACCCTCTTCTTCTCCCTTCAGGATCAGATCAAACGGAACTTCGGAGATCGTATCACCGAGCTTGTAATGACTCATCTGATAGAACTGTCTGTTATAGGAGAGCTCCTGCGCAAAATTACGCATGATATAGCCCAGCATGTCGGACTGTACAGCGATCAGACAGTTATCAGGGATCTGTACCTGTTCCGGCTTTACGGCATCATAACGGTATCTGACATTTGCGAGAGCTGCCTGTACCGCCTCCGTATACTCTCCGTCTTTGGGAATACCGGAAGAACGGCTGAAGTAGAGCTCTACGTCTTCCTTTTCACCGTCATAGCTGGGAATCGTCTCACAGAAGACCGTGTATCTGTCCCATGTATGATCGATACCGTTACTGTTCAGGAAGTGTATGACATCGTGATCGGCGAAGACTTCCGTCGCGTTCAGCTGTGCCTCCTGGTTCTCTTCAGCCGCAAATACAGCATCTGCTGTTTCTCTGGCAAGCTCCGCAAGATCTTTCTTCTCTTCACTGACACGGTGCAGATTCTCTGTCTTCTCTGCCAGAGGATAATACGGGTTCGGTGCCTGCTTAGCCTTCTGAACAGCAGCCTTCAGCTTTTCCGCAACACTGTCCTGATCATCCGCAGATGTAATGACCACAGAGGAAGAACCTCTGTATTCTTCAAAATCACAGTAGATCTCAGCTGTCATCTCTTCCGTATTAACGCTGCGGTTCGTCTCCAGAGCATTCATGACATAGAACAGCTGATATGATTCATTGACCGTATTCCTGATCTCATAGGCACTGATCTCAGGCGTATTCTGCAGCAGTTCTTTTAATTCACTGATACTGATCATCCTAACTTTGCCCTCGCTTTCATATGCGGACCGCCATCCGAGACAAATACCCACTCTTTATGGCCCTTACCGCAGCTTCCCGAGCCGGTAATCACCAGTTCATCCGATACCATGGATACAGAATTGAGCAGATCAAGTACAGATCCGGAGATGATGACCGGGGCAATGATCTTACCCGTGAACTCTCCGTCTTTGATCTCAAGGCCGTACTCGGCTGTACACTGGATCTGCCAGTTCTTCGGATCCTCCATACCGTTATTGGTATTGCAGAGATAATATCCGTGTTTGACAGACCTGATCATATCTTCCAGCTTGTCGTTTCCTGCCGAGAAGAACGTATTCGTCATCCGTGTATATGCCTTGCGCTTGTAAGATTCACGGCGTCCGTTGCCGCTGGGTACCTGCCCAAGCTGCAGAGCCGACAATGCATCACTGATACCGCGCTTCAGGATACCGTTTTCAATAATATGCGTATCCTTGGCGATCACACCGTCATCATCGAAGAAATACGATGCGGCAGAGACAGCAGCCGCAGCCCCGTCATGCATATTCAGCAGAGGACTGCCAACCTGCTTATTGACATACTCTGCAGACTTGGCCCTGTGCTTGACGACCATATCCTGTTCCACACCATGACCGAAAGCCTCATGGCAGATCAGTCCGCTGATCGTCGGATCGGTAATGATATCGTAGACTCCCGGTTCCACCGGTTCAGCTTTCAGAAGCTTCAGCGCTGTTTCCGTCTCCACGTCTTTCGCTTCATCAAGCTCTTCAAGAGCCTTCAGACTGTCCGCCTCATTGCGTGTACTGTAGTGCTGCTGGATCACATCTCCCTCTCTTGCGGCCAGACCGATCATACAGTTGACCCAGTCAAAGTGCTGATCCAGAACCTTCTTCTCCGACACAAAGATCTTCGAAACACTGCGCCTGCGGTAGATTGCATGGACGTTGATGATCCTGGTGTCTTTCTCTTCACAGTACTTTCTGATCTGTGTCAGTCTGTTCAGGATCTCTTCATCACTTACAGGATGTGCATCACTCCTGTCAAATGACTGTACCATCTTCTCTTCTTCCAGTACCGGAGCCTGTACAAACGGCTGACTGATCTTAGGCAGACGGACAGAAGCCAGTACCTTCTGTGCATCCAGTCCCCTGATCTCATTTGTCGAATACTCGCTGTAGTGCGTTCCGTCATACATGCGGATGACAAACCCGCATTCGTTGTCAACATCATCCACAGAAGTCATTCTGGTCGATGATACGATACTCTTTGTTTTTGTATAAGAACCGAGAACAGATACATAGTCAAAGGTCTTCCGCAGTTCACTGACCAGTAACTGTGCATCTGTGATCCGTTCTTTCAGATAGTTTTCCAATGCCATATCTTCAAACCTCCGCATCTATTATATCTTCTTTCTGCCGATCGCAACGTAAAAGGGTTATACCAGGCACTAACACCTATGCAAGTCTGAAAATCTCTGCACCGGAGAAGCATCCGATACAGAGATCTTCATATACGTCTTAACTGCCGCAGTAATAAGCGAATCAATCCTCGTAATCTATCCGTTCAACCTTGAAGATGACCGGTCTTGTCCCGTCAGAGCAGCAGCAG
>CADBMY010000204.1 GCA_902795905.1 uncultured Erysipelotrichaceae bacterium | reverse complement strand
TAGGGATAGCCTGAGAAATAAACATCCAATAGGGTGGGACACACCCGAATCTACGCTTGTGGAGACCGTGTAAAACTAAAGCCTTCTTGGCAATGTGGCGGTCATTGAAGCAAGAATCCCACGACTTCAGTCGTGTGGAGTGTCAAACTGATGACAGGAGGCAGACAGTGACGAAAGTATCCGTGATCATACCGGTATATAACACGATACAGTATCTGGAAGAGGCAGTAGAGAGCGTACTGGCACAGACAATGACAGACTGGGAGATGATCCTGGTCGATGACGGCAGTACGGACGGCTGTTCTGCCATGTGTGACAGCTATGCCGAAAAGGATGCCCGCATCCATGTCATTCACCAGAAGAACCAGGGGCTTTCGGCAGCCCGCAATACCGGCATGGCACAGGCAGCGGGAGAATACCTGCAGTTTCTCGACAGTGATGACCGGCTGTATCCGGATACGCTTGCAAAGTGTATGCAGGCAGTACAGGATGGGGCAGAGATCGTCATCTTCGATGCACAGTATGAGGGGACGAACTTCTCCTTTCATGAGAAGAGCGCATTGCCTTCGGGATTGTATGACGGGATAACGGTGCTGCGAAGTCTTGTGATTCCAAAGATTCCTCCCTATGCCTGGAATAAGTTCACAAAGAGAGAACTGTACAAGGATGTTCAGTTCCCCGTCGGAGAGAAGTGGGAAGATGTCGCTGCGACATTTATGCCGATCAGCAGGGCAGAGAAGATCGCTGTACTGGGTGTGCCGCTGTATCACTACAGACAAAGAGATGATGCGATCACCAAACAGGCAGGGAAAGACGGCAGTGTATATTACTGGCGGTATACGCAGTACCGGAAACGGTATGCATGGTTACAGAAGAATTATCCGGAGCTTGCGGGAGATGCGAAAGACGCTGTGATCCGGAATGCGGTGCAGTATTATGCGCTGTGCAGACAGGATGCAGAGAAAGCGGATGTATACCGGTTTCTGAAGAGCTTCAGGGCAGAGGATATCCGCAGCTCTAAACTGCGTCTTCTGTACAGAGGTTTCTGTACTCTGCCAAAGCTGACTTCCTGCCTGATACGGCAGAGAGAACACAGGGGACAGTAAAAGATCCGGTCATCACCGGATCTTTGTTTGTATTCACTGTAAAGTCTATTCGAAGCGCTGACGGATCAGTGTGCATCCGCCTGCGACAGCGATCAGGTATGCTGGTTCGAAGGCAGAAGCCAGGCCGAAGCGCAGTGCCGCAATGACACCGACAGCAGAAAGCTGATGAATGTTTGCGCATACACGCTCACGGAAGTTCATACCGGTCATGGATCTGTAGTCTTCTTCGGTAAACATACCGGTCTGGTCCATCAGATTGGCATAATGGATCAGGGTAGAGAGGAAGTCTTCCGTGATGTGATAATATCCGTATTTCTTTAAGGTCTCTGCAGCATCCGGGATCTCTCTGACTGTGTTCATTTCCTGTGCCATAGCTTTGTCTGCAGTACAGGAGATGACATCTTTTGCGAGATCATACTCCGCAGGAGATAAAGACATATCATACGCTGCCAGACGTTTGCAGCATTCCCCGTAACTGTTTTCAAACAGGGAAAGAAGTTCTTCAGCATTTCTGCTGAGCTGCAGTGCCTGATATGCATTGTGCAGAGCTTCCGGTGTATATTCCTTGATGCCGGCAGTAAACAGGATGTGGTTCAGTACGTCTTCACTTTCCGCAGAGGCAGTATTTCTGATCAGTGTGCGGCTTTCCATTGCGGTGCGAAGACCTTCATCGGCACTGACTGTCTCCTTGACCGTATCATTCACATGTACATTGCCCTTGATCTTGCCTTCGGCAACGAGCCATCTCGCTTCATCGCCAAGTGTCTCGGCATAGGAGCGTGTGTGATAGCCGAGCTCACGTTCTGCCTTGGAGTAGTCAAATGCATTGTTTCTGTCCAGGTTGTATACCGCAAAGGTGGTCATTAACGGCTTTTCACCTGTCTTTGCGGCTTTCTTTTCCATCTGGGCGGCGAGTCTGTAAGCCATCGGGATCGGTACATAGAACAGAGGCTGCTTACATCCGCAGGCATCATGAAGCATCTTGGCGACTTCCTTCAGGGTAACTTCCTTATTGCCGAGGATATAGCATTCTCCCTGTCTGCCCTTATCACAGGCTGCGATCGTACCGTAGGCCAGGTCACGTACATCGCAGAGGTTGAAGCTTCCGCCCATACCTACAGGCATCTCACCGTTCATGATCTTGATGATCGTGCCTGTTGTTTCACTGATCGCATGATCGTTGGGACCGAGGATCCCGCTCGGGTGTACGACACAGGCATTCAGGCCTTCCTTTGCGGCATCCAGTACTTTCTGGGTAGCCATGGCCTTGGAGCGTGAGTACCAGCCGACGACCTTGTCATCATCATACGGTACAAACTGATCGACTTCCCTGATCTTCTGTCCCTTGGGCAGCTCCGGAATCGCACCGGTACTGGAGACATAGACAAGCTTTTTAAAACTCGGGTGGCTCTTTGCGGCAGCGATGATATTCTCGGTACCGCCGACATTGACAGCGATCAGCTTTTCACTGTAGTTGGGGTTGACAGTAACCATGCTTGCACAGTGGATACAGATGGTTTCCGTATCTTCCGGTACGTCAAAGAACCGGCTGCAGTCTTCTGCACTGCAGAGATCTCCTTCAAAGATCACCACGCCTGAGGGAATATATTTCGCGGCAGGATCGCCTTTGAGCACAAATGCACGTACGCTGTCACCGCGTTCGAGAAGCTGGGTACAGATGTTGGAACCGAGGAATCCTGCGGCACCGGTTAATAAATAAAGTGTTTTCATCTTCTGAGACCTCCGTTTTCATTTCAATTTACAAGCCTGAGTATAATTTGTGCCGGCGCAATATATATTCAGAAAATCGCTTTTATATTTCTGCTTCTGCTTTTATAAGAAGCGCATGTCCGGGTCAGACTGCAGTCAGCCGGTCTTCTGTCCCGGGTATTTCAATCATGAAAAGGCAGACAGTTCATCCTGTCTGCCGGACCATGCACAGTCAGTTTACTTCGGCATGTTTCCGCCGTCAGTATACAGATCCAGGCGGGTGACCATCAGCTTTCCGTCCACGATACCGAAATGGTTGAATTCCATTACTGTCATTGTGAAGGTGACCTTGTCTTCCATTCCTTTGGGCATCAGATACATGTCATATACCAGTGCAACGGTATCCTCACCGACAATGGACTGCATGATCGGACCCATTTCCATGGTGCAGCGATCACGCTGTTCCTTCATACTGAGACGGTAATCACTATACTTCTGCTCGCCGCCGATTGCATTGATGATTGCCTCCGGTGCATACAGGCTGTCAGCCAGTTTCAGCCATCCTTCATAATCAGGCACCCAGTTTCCCCACCAGTCATACATTCTCTTCACCATTTCGTCCTGAAGTGTTACAACCGGCTTCGCATCGATCTCATTCATTGCCTGAATGCGAAGTTCACGGGAATTTTCTTTCACTGCTTTTGTTTCGAGTCTCATCTTTTTTACCTCCGACATTTGTTATAAAGTGCAACATCTGTTGCGCTTTTTACAAATTCAGAATAAATTTTATGATGGGAACGTTCAAGGCACAGATTCAGACGTTCCGGTGCAGAATGCATCAGTTCTGCAAGATCTGTCGCAGAATGCGTCAGATGGATGAAAACTGATCGGAGGAAAACAGAAAATGGGAGACATGAGCGCATCGAAAAGAAGGACAGACCGTGATATCCGTGAAAGTCTGATCCGTCTGCTGGAGGAAAAACCATTGCACAGAATCACTGTGCAGGATCTCTGTCATGAGGCAGAGATCAACCGGACCACGTTCTACCGGTACTACGAAGATATCTATGCACTGTATGATGCTGTAACGCAGGGCTTTTTCCGTCAGCTGTTTGTGGATATTTCAAAAAAATACAGCAGTGAAAAAAGCGATGCGGTAAGGCTCCGCAGAAGCGTAGAGGAAGCATTGGACCTGATCGAGAAACGGAAGAATCTCTGCCGGATACTGTTCAATGACACGGACAGTGTTTTTGCATTCCGCCTTCTGCAGGAAATACAGAAGATCGCGGCACAGGAGCATCCGGAAACGGATTCCCTCCGTAGAATGCGCATTTCATACATGTGCGGCGGGATCCTGACAGTGATCCTGGAATGGATCCGGAATGACTGCACACCTGATAAAAAAGAAGTTGCCTCGGTGATTGAAGCCGGTGTACATCAGGCGTTTATCTGATGATCATCAGACATCGAATTTGAACACAGAATAGCAAATATACAAATATCAATGGAACAGATGGAAAGATAAATTATAAGCGTGAGAACTTCTATATATGATTCATTGATAAATGTAAACAGGAGGCGATAATCTATGAGCTGGTGGACAAATTACCCATGGAGAATGGTACAGACAAACTTTCGTGAAACTGACATGGCGGATGTCGATGCACAGAGATTCGCACAGGATCTGGCAGACTTCGGTGCTACTGTCGTGACATTGAATGCCGGCGGTATTCTTGCAAGTTATCCGAGTAAACTTCCGTTTCATACTGTAAGCAGTTATCTGACAGGCAGTTCCCTGAAGGAGATGATCGAGGCATGTCATGCGAAGGGTATCAAGGTGATTGCCCGCATGGATTTTTCCAAGATCCCCTATGCGGTATATGAGAAACATCCCGAGTGGGCCTTTATCACAGCAGAGGGAAAGATCATCGAGCAGAACGGTTTCGTTCAGACCTGCCAGAACAGTGAGTACCAGCAGGAAAAGGTCATTGAGATCCTGCAGGAGATGCTCAATACACATCCGTTTGACGGTGTTTACTGCAACATGAGCGGCTTTATTGCGACAGACTACAACGAGAAGATCCATGGCTTCTGCACATGTGAGAACTGCCGTAAGGGCTTTAAGGCAGCCACCGGCATGGATGTCCCGCAGAAGATGGATATGAGAGATCCGGCAATGATGCGGTACATGGGCTTCCAGTCTGCGGCCGGAGGCAAACTGCGCGCAAAGATGAACATGGCGATCAAAGCCATCAACCCGGAGATCGCTTTAGATAAAGTAGATTATCTGCGTACGGAGTCACATACAGCAATCGGTGAGCCGATCTGGGTATACAGTGCTTCTTCCAACTCCAGGATCACTTCCGGGGCGAAGCGCACACTTGTATCAGACAATGCCAGTGTTGACTTCATGGGTTTCCGTTACCGTGAGAGTTCTGTATCTCCGGGTGTGCTGGAGCTGCGTCAGTGGCAGAATCTTGCGCACTCCGGAAGCACCAGCGTCTACATTATGGGACGTCTGGACAATCACAGAGATCTATCGGTCTTTGCCGGTACCAGGAATGTCTTTCAGTTCCATAAGCAGAATGAAGATATGATCATGGGTCTTACCAGTGCTGCGGAAGTACTGCTTGTCAGTAAGTCAAGACAGGGCAGATATGATCCTGAACAGTATGGCTGGGTACGTACACTGAGTGCGAGTCATATCCCGTTTGATGAAGTACGTGCTAACGGTGTTACGGAGGCAGCGCTGCAGGGGAAGAAAGTCGTGATCCTGGCTGATGCGTCCGATCTGAATGCGGATGCCTGCACATTGCTGGATACATTTGCACAGAACGGCGGTACGGTCATCTCCTCCGGTGATTCCGGGGTCAGGGGTAAGGCTGATACCCTGAAGTGCCTGGGTGTTGAGAAGGTCACAGGCAAGAAGATAGTCAAAAGCACGGTCTTTACGGTGAAGGGCAATGACCGGACGGTTTTTGTCAGAAGCTGCATCTCACCGGTGATTGCGGCAGGTGATGAGATCACCGAGGCAGAGTATGCGGAAGGCATCACAAAGTACATGCATACGGAACCGGAGCCGCGTCTTGGACCGCCGGAAGTCTGCTATCCGACCGAGGAATCAGAAGATCCTGGGATTACCGTATATGCATGCGGCAGCGGTAAGGGTATCTTTATTCCCTGGAAGTGCGGAAGCTTCTACCATGCGGAAGGATATACGAATACATTGAATTTCATGCAGGATGTTCTGTTTGGACTCTGCGGTCTGAAAGATATGGGCCAGCGTCTGCATCCTACCGTTGAACTGGTATACAGTCAGAAGGAAGGAAAGAAAGTGATCTCCCTGATCAATACCAGCGGTTACTTCGGCAACAGTTTCTTTGAGCCTGTAGAAATGCGTGGGATCATTCTCGAGGTTCCGGGGAATTTCTGCAGTGCGGAGGCCTTGAACGGCGGTTCCGTATCCATGATCACGAAAGAGGACTGTACTGAAGTACATCTGGATGTCCTGAAGAACTTTGAAATGATCGTCCTGCATGAAACGGACTAACAGAAAGCGAGGAATATATCATGCCCAAGATCAGGAAAGTCGTATCTACAGTTTGGTATAACAAGGAAAACTACCATAGACTGCGCAATGTCTTCCCGGAAGCGGAATTCGTGTATGTGAATTTCTATGAGAAGGATAAGATCAAAGAAGAACTGAAGGATGCGGATGCCGCTATTATTCTTGGTGATGTGGATAACTGCATGCTGGAAAGCGATACACTGAAATGGATCTTCTGCGATCATTCGGGTCTGAATGGTTCCGCACGTGATGAAGTATTCGCAAAGAACATCATTGTCAC